>JBQCGE010000565.1:0-2638 GCA_051955955.1 Verrucomicrobiota bacterium | reverse complement strand
GAAATGGATAAACTCTGGGAGGAGTATCAGCTCCCATTCAAGGAATTCGACGACACAACTCTCGCCCGGTGGCTGAGCCAAACCCTTGGCCAGTTTGAAGGCAAAATCTGGCGGATGTCCCACCCGCTGGTCAGCGCCTACCGGGCTGCCTCTGAACCGGGCGAAGACCGCCACGTCTGGCAACAACGCCTCGCGAATCCACCCGCCGCCTTCACCCCTGCGGAATGTTGCCGCGCTCCGTTGCTGCCCGTTTTTACGCGGGACATCCTGAACACCGGGCTCATTTGCCAGAGTTGCGGGGCGACCGCGGTGGAGTTCGATGATCTTCCGGAGGAGCTCAAAGATCCCATCGAATCGTGGGCGGAGGATTATGGCCTCGTCCACGCTGTTGCCCACTATGACGAACATCAGATGCGCAACGTGGTGAATTACGACGATGCTTTCGAAAAAGCAGCCCGTGAAGCGGAACATCTGCTCAGCCGATTGCCCGCTGAGATTCTTCCCCCGCTTCTGGAATTTTACCCTGCCATCATTTGGGAGGATCAGGACGAATGTTTGGAGGTGGAACCAAAGGACATCATTACCTGGAAGTAGGAAGTTCGACTGACGCGGATAGTTCTTTTGTTGAATAGAAAACATTTTTTAGATTTTTAGTTGACACTCTTAATGTATTTAGGTAAATCATAGCACATAACAAACATATTTTGTTTTGTGTTATGAATACTAAATCAATCTTAAATGAGAACTCGCGTGCGCAATCCTGGCGCTCACGCTTCAATGCTCTCGCCAACCTCGATCCCGCCGCCATGGCTCGGCACATCGATTCCTTCAATTCAGGTCGGCTGGGAAATGCCGCCCTGATTTGGGACTTGCTCGAGCAGCGGGATGACCTCATTCGCACCGTCACTGCCAAGCGGAAGAAATCAGTTGCCCGCCAGGGATACACCATCACCCTTACCGAAGGCCTGCCTGAATCGCTCAAGGCTGAAGCTCGTGAACACGCTGCCGCTCTCGAATTCTTCTATCGCAATTTGGAATGCGAGAACGCCATCGATTCATCGGAAAAGGGCGGGTTCAAACTGCTTGTTCGTCAAATGATGGATGCGGTCGGCAAACGGTTCGCGGTGCATGAAATCGTCTGGCGCAAAAGTCATGATCACTCGGCGCAGGGCAGTTCCGAAGCCCGCACCAATGCTCTTTCCGCCACCTTCCGCTTCGTGCCGCTCTCATTTTTCGAGAACACCACGGGCGAACTTCGCTTCCTGCAAAATGAATCGATGCAAACCGGCGTGCCGCTCGAACCGGGTGCCTGGATGGTGACTGCTGGCGATGGTTTGATGGCCGCGACCTCCATCGCCTGGGCTTACAAGAATATGTCGCTCGTGGATTGGATGCTTTTTTGCGAGCGGAATGGGCGTCCGGTCCTCAGCGCCAGCACCAGTTCGGCTCCTGGCACAGAGAACTACCTGCGCCTGCAGCAGAGTATTTTTGAAGCCATGAATGGGCAGTCCGTGATTTACAGCAGCACTGATGACATAAAAGTGATGGGCCTCCTGGGCGGCGGCCAAATACCCTTCCCACAAATGGTCGAGCGCATGGACCGGATGATCGCGGCGCTTTGGCGCGGAGCGGATTTGAGCACCTTGAGCCGCGACCGTGGTTATGGCGCGAGCTTGCAGGAAAAGGAAACCTGCGCGCTGGAAGAAGATGACGCGGAAATGCTCACGGAAACTTTGAATCGTTACGTGGACCGCTGGGTCATTCGATATCTTTTTGGCGAAAACGCGCAGCCGCTTGCCCGCGTGAAGGTGCTTTCTGCCGCGCGGGAATGCACACCGATGGATTTGCAGATTGATCAATTCCTGCTCAGCCATGGCGCGCCGTTGAGCATTGAAGCGGTCCTGAATCGTTACGGAAGGGTCTTGCCAAAAGCTGGCGAAACGATATTTCTTAGCGCCTCCAGGCCGGGCACCATGCCGGGTGGAGATGCAGTTGAAGGGGCCAGCGCGAATGCCGCGCAGGGCCGGATAAAGGCGAGCCGCTCCGAGAGCTCACACAACCTGGGAATGGCTGAAGGAATGGATAACAACCATTGGGGCGGGTGTGGCGTAACAGTGAGCCCCCGAAGTGGCTTGCCGCTTCTCAATGAATCCGGTTCGCCGTTTCTCAATCCGAACGGCGGAGTTCTCCCAAATCACACCGGCTCACACGCCCAACCAGAATCTGCCCTGAATGGCCCATGCATTGCCACCATTGAGGCTCCCGGTGCAACCACTGAAGATTGGGTTCAACTCTCCCCCTTTGGCGAGTTCCCTCACGCCCGGGGATTGCAACGGGTCGATCGCGCTGCGGCGGAAGAAATGGCGCGCCGCTTCGAATCCTTTACCGCCCGCCTCGGACGATTATTCGGCGGACTGCCGTTCTATGTTGGCCATCCCGACATGCCCGGGGCGCATGAATTGGCGGACCGTAAAGCTTACGGCTGGGTGCAGGCCCTTCAATCCCGCGAGGATGGCCTGTACGCCCGCGTGAAGTGGAGCGAGTCGGGTATCGATCTGCTCCGCAACGCGCATTACAAATTCCTTTCCCCTTACTGGGAGGCAGAAGAAATCGGACGCGAGAAAGGCCGCAGAATTTT
>JBQCGE010000564.1:0-4115 GCA_051955955.1 Verrucomicrobiota bacterium | reverse complement strand
CGACACAGGATTTCTGACTTATGAAAACCAGAAGGAGAGCATGCGCGTCCTGCTGGAAGCGATCAAAAACGATCCTGAAGGAATGCGGCGCACGATGTTCTTCGGGGTGGCTGGCGGGGCGGAGGAAGGAGAGGAGAATCGTTTGAGCCGATGGTTCAAACTGGAATTGCTGCCCTCCTATGACGCAATTTCCAAGTACTTCGGAATTACGCTGGGGGCGGCGTCCACAGCGGCTGACGGATTCCATTTGAAGGGGTATGCGCCGACGCCGGCGGGCGTGCGAAAATAATTTGAGGGTGCGAACGCTGCTCCAGGAAGACTGGAGCGGCAACTATCCGTCGCTAAGCTGAACTATCCAAAGAAAAAGGCGCGCTGAAGAGCGCGCCTTTTCCATGTTCTAAAGTACTCTCTGATCAAGCCCTTGGCTGGAGGACCTTATCGACCGCGATCCGGTCGAGTTGAGCATACTTGGGAAGTCCTCCTTCGTATTGCAATTTGGGTTCACCTTCAATCAATGGACGGGCATATTGCACGAACTTTTCATTCGGGAGCAATCCGTCTTCACTAATCCAGTCGCGAGGGATTAGGTGAACGGCATTGGCAATGTCATTCAAATCCTGCAGGTCCGTGCCGGATTGATAAGGATCCTCCGACGTGCGGGTGATCTTGACCATGAACCCGCTGCGGCCATCGACTGCGGCGCGAACGGCCGCTTCACCGCACATAACGGATTCCTCGACATCGCGAAGGCTGGCGATGTGGGCGGCAGCCCGTTGAGCGTAGCCGAGCTTGATCGTGCGCGTCTTGGTGTTGAGCTTGGCCTGAACCAGTTCGGCAAGGCGGTCTGCCGCGCCGGAAAGGACCGGGTGACCGAAAGCATCGAGGCGTGATTTATCGGCACCGATTTCCTCGCCCTGCGCGTTTTTCAAACCTTCACCAACGACAACCACGCAATACTTAAGCTGGCCGACAACGTCGCGAACTTTGTTCAGGAAGACCTCTTCGTTAAATGGAATTTCCGGCAAAAGAATGATGTGAGGGGCATCATTTTCATTGCGGCGCGCGAGGACGGCGGAGGCAGCCAGCCAGCCAGCGGTCCGGCCCATCACTTCAATAATGCAGCAGGCGCCATCGTCCGTGGCCATTCCGCCCACGTCGAGAGCGACTTCCATTACGGTCGTGGCGACATATTTTGCGGCTGAGCCAAATCCGGGGCAGTGGTCTGTGTGCGGGAGGTCATTATCGATGGTCTTGGGAACGCCGATGATGCGCATCTCGTAATTGCGCTTTACGGCTTCCTGGTGGATTTGGTTGCTGGTGTCCTGCGAATCATTGCCACCGGCATAAAAGAAATAACGAATGTTGTGGGCCTGAAAAACCTCGAAAAGGCGGTCCATATCACGGGCGGCCTGTTCGGGCTTCTTTTTAAAATCGATTTTGTAGCGGCAGGTGCCAAGAGCAGGACCGGGCGTAAACTTCAGGTTTTCAATGGTTTTGGCCTTCTCTTCGTTGAGATCGATGAGATCCTCATTGAGAATGCCGAGGATGCCATTCAACCCGCCATAAATCTCTTCGATCATCCCGTTTTTGCCCGCTTCCTGGATCACGCCAGCCACACTGGCATTAATCACGGATGTCGGGCCCCCAGATTGGGCCACAAGCAAATTTCCAACTAGTTCAGCCATAATACAATCTTCTATTCATGAGCGATTAGCGCATCGACTTGATGCCCGCTCCAGGTAACAAGAAGCGCAACCTTGCCAACCGGTAAAGAGGCTGTCAAAGAGGAAAAATCGCAGAAATCCACTTTGCCACTGCAGAGATGATCGATGCCGGTTGAAAAATCGGATTGAATTGTGAGTGAATTAAAGTAGATGAGGATCGAAAATGAATTTGTTTGACCACGCTTTTCACCTTTTCTGGCAAAAAATCGCGCGGAACAGGCCAAAGCTGGTTCGGTTCGCGGCTCCCCCATACCATTTTAGTTCAAGTAAAAAGATGTGGGACACGAACGCACGGCATTCAATTGGTGTAGGCGGATGGTTTGAGTGCAGCAATCACAGTTTCGGATATCATGGAGTGTTGCGCCAGTTTTGGGATTTCTTTGGGTTTGGAAAGCGATGTTTGTTGATCAGCGAAACCAAAAAAGTCGCAGCAGAATTCCATCAGAAATATCCAGAAACTGAATTTATCGCTACAGATTATTATCTGGAGTTGCATTCCAAATCACAAGAAACAGATATTGTGTGGAACTTGTATGAGGAGCCACCAGGCATCCAGGTTGATAGCATAGTTTGCCAGGCGACTTTCGAGCATTTAATGGATCCGGTCGGTGTGTTGAATCGTTTTTTGAAGATGTTGTCAACAAATGGGCATATCTACTTGCATACACACACACCCGTTTTTCCTTACCACCCGTTTCCAAAGGATTATCTCCGGTACAATCCAGAGTGGTTTGTTGACGTCCCTGAGATTATTCAGGGGATGAGGACGCGGGAGGTGATTTGCATTCACAACCACGCATTCGCAGTTTTTGAAAAAGTGGCTTAAGCAGCTTCCACCGATCGATCTCTTTTAACGGGAGAAAAGCTCAGATAAAGCAAAATTAGCAGGCCAATGGCAATTCCGACGAGGGATACCCAGAGTGCTCCGTTGGGAGGTTCGTACGACATCACAATGGTGTGATTACCGGCAGGCAGGAATAGCCCTCTCATGATGAAGTTAGCTCGAACGAGCTTGGCGGCACTGTTATCGACTTTTACTTTCCAGCTTCGAGAATACTTGTCATTGTACAGCAATAATGCATTAGCGTTGTTCGAAACGGCAAGTTCGATGTGTTTCGGTGCGTAGCGGGTGATTGAAATATTTCCCGAAACATTGACATTGGTGGACGGACTTAAATCACCACCCTCGTGAACCAGCACTCTGGAATGTGGATCGAATTGCGGAGAGGATAATATTGCCAGAGCTTGCTGGTCATTGGTTACATATTCCCAGCTTGGGTAAAGTGAGGCTCGAGGGAGCGCATCCGAATATTCGACAATGCCGAACCTTCCATCAGGACGAATAACCCAGTCGATATCATCGAGGGTGGCCCGATCCGGCTGGATGCCTGGCTTGAGGCTCATATCGAAAGACATCACAATGCGATATGCGCCGTTCGTAAGCCCAATTTGCGGAAAAATTCCTTCCGTAATAACTCGTTTATCACCGAGCAGATAACGTGTATTAGTTAATTGCCACATCCGGGCAATAACAGATGGGGGCTTGCTTGCTACAGGAAGCAACTCGCGAAAGAATTGTTCATCTAAAATGGGAGGACGTGGCATTTGAACCGGCTCCAGAGACTGAATGTTATAAAATTGAAACTGGTGTTGGAGCCACACATTTGCAGCTTGTGCAAATTCTGCTGTTTCGGAAGTAACAAAGTACTGGCCACCAAAAGGAACGACTTTCGCGGTTACACGGTGTTCATAAGCATGATCGCGAAGAAAGTTGAAGATTGGATTCATCGCGTAACGTGCTTTGTAGTCATAATATTGAATCCATGGAATGTTCGCGCGCATCAAGTCGATAGAAATTAGCAGCCCATACAATGCGAAAAATACCCACTGTCGTTTGTAAAAACGGGAAGAGAGTGTAAGGAGCAGCAGAAAAACCGAAGCTCCAAGAATTAAAAGTTCCAGGCCCACTTCCTTATAACTAAAAGCAGCGATTGACTCCCCAAGTGTGGCCCCGAATCCAGCGGTAACCAAGTGGGAAATAAGTTCCCGGCGTGAAGATAAATAAATCAAGGTTGCCAATGCGCTTAAAACAAAAAAGACGAGTGTTCCGATGGAAAACTTTTTGTTAAAATCTTTAGTGCTCGCCCACCATTGTTTAAAAGGAGCTGGCAATGAGGTAGAAACGCCTTCAGAGGGCAAGACGTACGTCCTATAGAGTGTATTTAAACCAAACCCAAATAGGATCAACAATGACATCTGAAATGGATGCATGAATTTAATCGGATTGCGTATGGTTGAGAAATAAGGGAGCGCGTAAACCAAATGATAAAAAGGAGCATGCCTGCCCCATGCGAGCAATAATGAAATCAGGGCGGAGATGCTGAAAAATAA
>JBQCGE010000563.1:0-3425 GCA_051955955.1 Verrucomicrobiota bacterium | reverse complement strand
GTTGACTCCTTTAACTTCGTTAATGATTCGGGAGGATAGCTTTTCGAGGATATCGTATGGCAGCTTCACCCAATCGGCGGTCATGCCGTCCTGGGATTCGACGGCGCGGATGGCGATGGTGTAATCGTAGGTTCGTTCGTCACCCATGACCCCGACGCTGCGGACGGGTAGGAGGACGGCGAAGCTTTGCCAGATGCGATAGTACCAGCCGCTGTTTTTCATTTCCTCAACGACGATGGCGTCGGAATTGCGGAGGATGGAGAGCCGGGAGGCGGTGACTTCGCCAAGGATTCGGACGGCAAGGCCGGGACCGGGGAAGGGCTGTCGCATCACGATTTCCTGGGGCAGGCCCAGTTCTTCACCGAGCAGGCGCACTTCATCCTTGAACAGGCACTTGAGTGGTTCGAGGAGCGCAAATTTCATCCGCTTGGGAAGGCCGCCCACATTATGGTGACTTTTGATCATCGCGGCGGGGTTCCCCGCAATGGGGACGGATTCAATCACGTCCGGGTAGAGAGTCCCTTGGGCGAGGAATTTTGCTTTCCCAGCGCGTCGGGTGGCATCCTGGAACACGTCGATGAATGTCTTGCCTATGATTTTGCGTTTGCGCTCGGGATCGGTCACACCTTTGAGCTTCGTCAGGAACAGTTTCGAGGCATCTTCGTATTGGAGTTTGATGTGGAAGTTGCGCCCGAAGACTTCCTTCACCACTTCCGCTTCCTTTGCGCGGAGCAGGCCGTTATTTACGAAGATGCAGGTAAGCTGGTCGCCAATGGCTTTGTGAATCAAGGCGGCTGCAACACTGCTATCAACGCCGCCGCTCAATCCGAGAATGACTCGCTCATCGCCCACCTGGGCGCGGATTTCCTCCACGGCTTGTTCGATGTAATTGCGCATCGTCCATTCTTTGCCGCAGCCGCAGATTTCATGGACGAAGTTGCTGATGATCTCGCGCCCGCGCGGAGTGTGAACGACCTCGGGATGAAATTGGAGACCGTAAAAGTGGCGCTCGCGGTTTTCAATCGCGGCGTAAGGCGAATTGTCCGTGACCGCAACGGGGCTGAACCCTTTCGGGAGTTTGGTCAATTTATCGCCATGTGAGTTCCAAACCTGGAGTGTTTCAGGCAAGCCGGTGAAGAGGGGGCATGCCTTGTCCTTGATGGTGAGGAGACCTTTGCCATATTCGCGCTTTTGGCCCGGTTCGACTTTGCCGCCCAAATATTGCGCCAGTAATTGAATGCCAAAGCAGATGCCGAGAATGGGGATCTTTAGTTTAAAGATTTCCTTGTCGGGCAGGGGAGCTTCCTCCGCATAGACACTGGAAGGGCCGCCGCTCAGGATGAGCCCCTTTGGCTTCATCTTCGCGATTTCGGACGCGGGGGTGTCGTAGCGCAAACTGGTGGAATAGACGTTGCATTCGCGGATGCGGCGGGCGATCACCTGCGTGTATTGCGAACCAAAATCTAAAATGACAATCTGCTCGTTCATCGAAAGGGTGATTCTCTGCCTTCTAAAAGGCGGTTTGACTAGCAAAAAGTTGCTCTTTTTACACGGCGCGCGCGTGAGTTGACTGGGGTGAGTCCGTGCAAAGCTTTTCAAATCCCAGGACTTGCTCAGCTTCACGGATCAAAGCGGCGCTTTTCATCAGGTGTTTTCATGGTAAACTGGTCGGCTTGAAAAAGTTCGGCTGCATGATCGCGCTGTTGCTCGCTGTTTCCCTGCACGCATCGGAGTTGAGCGTGGCGCGTATTTGGGATGAACAGGCCCTGGCGGCAATTCGGATTGATCTGCCGAATCCGCCGGTTCACGCACGCAATTTGTTCCACCTTTCGGTCGTGATGTATGACGCGTGGGCGGCCTATTCCACCAATGCCACGGGATATATTTATCACCATCGAGCGAGTGCGAGCGATGTCGAAAGTGCCCGTCGCGAAGCGATCAGTTACGCGGCTTATCGGCTTTTGCGCGAGCGCGAGGCACTTTCGTATAGTGCGAATACAACCCTCGCTGAACTCGACGCTCAAATGGCGGCTTTGGGATATGAGACTAATAACTTCTCTTTGGATCCCACCACTCCAGCCGGCATTGGCAACGCGGTTTATCAGGAGGTTTCCAGCTATTTTATCAATGACGGCGCCGAGCAATTGCGTGGGTACCGTGATTTAATCGTGGGTGAAGGTGGTTACGCGGCGGTAAATGTTCCCCTTCTGACCGGGGATCGCGGCACGCTCGCGACGGATGTGAATCGCTGGCAACCGCTTGCGATCACAAATGGTTTGAGTCAAAACAATATCCCAACCGGGATCATCCAAAAATTTGTTGGAGCACAATGGCGCGCGGTTCGTCCTTTCTCGCTCACTCGAACGGTTTTGAATGGCCCCTGGATTGATCCCGGCCCGCCACCCCGCCTTGGAACAGAGAGCGATGCTGAATTTCGCGATGAGGTGATCGACATCATTCGGTTTAGTAGTCAGCTCACTCCATTTGACGGTGCCACGATCGATATTTCACCGGGCGCTTTGGGCAATAATTCGCTCGGGACCAATGACGGCCATGGCCACGAATTCAATCCTCTCACTGGCCTGCCGTATCCGCCTAACGTCGTTCCACGCGGTGATTTTGGGCGCGTACTGGCCGAATTTTGGGCGGACGGTCCTCACTCCGAAACGCCTCCCGGGCATTGGAACCTGATTGCAAATCGCGTCGCGGATACGCCGGGTTTTCAAAAGAGAATGGGCGGAGTGGGTCCGGTGCTTAATGACCTGGAGTGGGATGTTAAAGTTTATTTTGCTTTGAATGCGGCTTTGCACGATGCCGCATGCGCCGCCTGGACCTTAAAACGGCATTATGACGGCTGGCGACCCTTAACCGCAATTCGCTACATGGGCCAACGAGGGCAGAGCAGCAATCCGGAACTGCCTTCCTACGATCCGGCGGGATTGCCGCTCACGCCAGGGTTAATCGAACTCGTCACACCCGAAACCTCCGCACCGGGTGGCCGTCACGCCGGGATGCAAAACGGACGGATCACAATTCTCACCTGGCCTGGTCCGCCGAAGGAAGGCTGGGGCGCGAGCGGGAGTCGCTGGATTTATGCCGCGGATTGGATGCCGTACCAAAAGAGCACTTTCGTGACTCCAGCGTTTCCTGGATATGTTTCAGGTCATAGCTCATTCAGCCGAGCGGCGGCGGAAGTTTTAGCGTCTGCAACAGGCACGATGTTTTTCCCCGGCGGAATGATGACCTACGATATTCCGGCTGGCAGCTTTCTCACATTTGAACAAGGCCCGAGCCAGGACGTGCAACTGCAATGGGCGACTTATTTCGATGCAGCGTATCAGGCGGGCATATCGCGAATTTGGGGCGGAATTCATTCCCGCGCGGACGATTTTGCGGGAAGACGAGTGGGCGCGGAATGCGGGAAA
>JBQCGE010000562.1:0-5591 GCA_051955955.1 Verrucomicrobiota bacterium | reverse complement strand
ATATTGGTGAAATTGACGTGGTTCTGATCAAACTGGGGCAAAAAGCGCGCCTGGAGGTTGAAGCTTTTCAGGACAAGAAATTTAGCGGGACGGTCACGGAAATCGCCAATGCCGCGAAAGGAAGCGCGAGCAGCATCCAGGCCCAGCAAAGCAGTTCGCAACAGGAAGCCACCAAATTTGAGGTGAAGATTTTGATCAAGGAGAAAGAACCGTTCCGCCCTGGGATGACGGTCACGGCGGAAATCGAGACTCGTTCGCGCACAAACGTGCTGGCCGTCCCGATCATGGCCGTCACGACCCGCATGGATAAATCGCAAAAAGACGCGAAAAAAACCGAGGAGGCGAATGGAAATGGGGCTGTGCCGTTAAAGGAAGCGAAAAAGGAGGATGCGCCAAAAGCGGATGAAGTCGTCTTCCTCGTAAATGGGGACACGGTTAAGAAAACCAAGGTGAAAACCGGTATCAGCGACGACTCCTATATGGAAGTGACAGAGGGTTTGAAGGAAGGGGACGAAATCGTTTCGGGCGGTTACGCCGCGGTCAGCCGTCAGCTTGAGGATGGGAAAATCATTAAAAAGAGCGACCCCGAAGCTGAGAAGAAAAAAGCAAGCGGCCCCCGCGCATGACTCTGATCACCCTCAATCATATCACCCGCAGCTATGTAATGGGCTCGGAGACAATTCACGCTTTGCGTGACGTCTCCCTGAACATTAATCGCGGTGAGTATGTGGCCATCATGGGACCTTCCGGCTCGGGCAAATCCACATTGATGAACCTGCTCGGCTGCCTGGATTCGCCGACTTCAGGAGAATTTATCCTGAATGGTTCGCGAGTGAGCGAAATGGACGACAACGAGCTTGCTGAGATCCGCAATCGGGAGATCGGATTTGTTTTCCAAAGCTTCAATCTCCTGCCTCGATCGAATGCTCTGCATAACGTTGAATTGCCCCTGATCTATTCCGGGATGAATGCAGATCTTCGCCGGGAACGAGCCCTTCAAGCATTGGAAAATGTCGGCCTTGGCGACCGCATACACCATCGTCCCAACGAAATGTCTGGCGGTCAGAGGCAACGCGTTGCCATTGCCCGCGCCCTGGTTAACTCACCATCGATCGTATTGGCCGATGAACCGACAGGAAACCTCGATTCAAAAACGGGCGAGGAGATCATGCGCCTGTTCGAGAACCTGTCGGAGAAGGGAAACACAATTATCCTTGTAACGCACGAGGAGGATATTGCCCGCCATGCGCGCCGGATTGTGCGGATTCGCGACGGCTTGATTGCCAGTGATGAAATCACTCCTTCGGAGTCGCAGCCCAATGTAATCAACGCCTGAAATGCGCGCCTGGACCGAACTAGTTGAATCGCTTCGAATGTCCGGCGAAGCGCTGGCCGCGAACAAGTTGCGTTCCGCCCTCGCCACCATCGGCATCGTGATCGGGATTGTCACCGTAACCCTGATGGGCACAGCCATCGCCGGGATCAACAAAGCTTTCAAGCAAAGCATTTCCGTTCTCGGCTCCGACGTGATGTACGTAAACAAGGCGCAGTGGTTTATTGATTCGCACGAAGAATGGCTAAAGGTGCAGCGCAGGCAGGATATCACATGGGCTCAGTACGAAGCGGTTCAAAAGCAGATGACGCTCGCGCGGGCGATTGCTCCAATGACCGGCTTACGGGAACCGATCCGATACAAAAACCGTCGTTCCGATGGTGTAGTTGTGTTGGGAACAACTGAGGAATTCATTGTTACTTCTGGATTGAGCGTGATTGAAGGCCGCTTTATGACCCCAGCTGAAGCGGATGGAGGCAGGCCGGTCGTAGTGTTGGGTTTCCAGGTAGCGACTAATTTGTTCGTTAATGAATCAGCAATTGGGAAAAAGCTCAAAATTGGCAATGAAACTCTCGATGTCATTGGAGTCTTGGAAGCTCAGGGCACCTTCCTGGGCGATTTCAGTTGGGATAATCGGGTGATCATTCCTGCTCGACTCATGGCAAATGATTTTATCCCTTTTCCGGATTATGAAATTCATGTGAAGGCAATCTCGGTCGAAAAACTCAACGAAGCGCGCGAGGAGTTGCGCGGCATCATGCGCAAGGTACGCAAGGTTAAGCCGGGGCAGGAAGATGATTTTGCGATTAACGAGCAGGATATGCTGCTGAACACCTTCAACCGCGTGGCGGGCAGGATTGCGACCGGCGGATTGTTCATCACCGGGCTCTCCCTGTTCGTTGGTGGGATTGGCATCATGAATATCATGTTCGTTTCCGTCGCGGAACGAACTCGTGAGATTGGCATTCGGAAGGCAATTGGTGCAAAAAAGCGAACGATCCTGCTTCAGTTTCTGATCGAAGCGGCGGGTATTTGTGTGATGGGCGGGTTAATCGGATTGGCCATTGCCATTCCCATTACTTTCCTCTTGAAAAAGTTTATGCCCGCCACCATTTCGCTGCAGATCATTTCCGTCGCCTTGCTGGTCGCGATTGTTACCGGCCTGGTTTCTGGTTTTCTCCCAGCCTGGCGGGCCGCTCGCATGAACCCCGTGGATGCATTGCGCAATGAATAACATGTGGCGAGCTGAACTGAAGGAGAGCCTCATGATGGCGATTAACGCCATCACGGCGCATAAACTGCGCTCCGCGTTGACTCTGCTGGGCGTGACGGTTGGGGTTTTTTCAATCATGGGTGTCATGACCGCCATGCGGGTGCTTCAGACCAACATCGAAAAGGAATTCAACGAAATGGGGGCCAACACCTTTGCCTTGCAGAAATGGCCCGGCGTCTACTTCGGCGGAGATGAGGGGTTCGAGAAATTCTGGCGACGCAAAAACATCACTTTGCAACAAGCCCGGAAGGTGCAGGAACGGGCTACCCTCGCGGCTCATATCGGGATCGAAGACCAATTCTGGGCGGGTGAAGTGGTTTCGAAATACGCAAAAACCCCGCCGAATATTCGATTGACCGGAGCCACACCCGGAAGCTTCTATTGCAAGAACTACACCGTTGCCGAAGGACGTCCGCTGGTGGAACAGGATGTGGAAAGCGCGCGCGACGTTTGCGTCCTGGGAGCGAAACTGGCCGAAATATTGTTTCCGCACGGCTCCGCCCTGGGTGAAAAGGTAAAGTTCAACGGCATCAATTATTCTGTTGTCGGCATCCTGGAATCCAAAGGAATGACGATGGGTGGCAACCAGGATAGTTTTGCCCTAATCCCTATCACGACTGGATTGAACCGATTTGGACGAACCTGGCGCAGCCTCACGATCCTTGTTCAAGCCCGCGACCAGGCGAGCTATGACGATTGCCTGGAACAGGTCCGTGGCGTTTTGCGCGTGATCCGCAAAGTTCCTCCCGGCAAGGAGGATGACTTCGAAGTTTTTTCCAATGACAGCATGGTCGCACAGTTTCGTGAATTCACGCTGAAGGTTCGGGCTGGTGTCGCATTGATCAGCTCGATCGCACTCCTCGCTGCCGGGGTGGGCATCATGAATATCATGCTGGTCTCCGTCACTGAGCGGACGCGCGAAATTGGAATTCGTCGAGCGATCGGAGCAAAGAAGCGCAACATCATGACGCAGTTTGTGATGGAGGCTATCGTCCTGTCCGAATTCGGCGGAGCGGTCGGGGTGTTGCTCGGGATATTGGCCGGTAATCTCGCGGCCTATTTTCTCAAGGTCCCTCCATTGATACCCATCGATTGGACGATTTTCGCGCTCGGCATTTGCTCAGTGGTCGGCATTGTTTTCGGGACTTACCCTGCCTATAAAGCAGCCAACCTCGATCCAATCCAATCGCTCCGTTACGAGTGAAATGACAGATGCTTTTGCGGGAGCGGCGATTGAATCCTTTGCCTTGGTTTCGCTGCTTCAGACAGAAGCCATTTAATTGAACCCTCCCAGTCGAGAGGCGAGAGGGAGGGATAATTGTCGTGCCTTTGCTGGATCAGTCTAATAATTGAACTCGAGTTGAAGCCAGAACTTGTCCACATCCGGAGCGGTTGGGGCTTCCTTGCCGTCGAACCAGGCGTATTTGGCAAGCGCCGTCCAATACTTCCCGAATTTTCGTGAGACGGAGGCGTCGATTTCATCCCCATAGTGGATACCTCCGCTTTCGGAGCGGAATTGGTGCGCAGTTACCCGCAGCGGAATTTCGTACGGCAAAGTTGCGCCCGCCCAAATATAAAAATCCCGCAGACCAGTGCCGGGAGTGTTGAGAAAAACATCCGCCCAGCCGTTAAATGCGTGCAACGTGGCGAGCGGCGTCTTAAAACCTTGCCCGTTGTCACTGCCGAGCACTTCATACCCAACTCCAGCATTTACCGGTTTTACCGTCGCGCCCACTTCCAGGTTATAATATTCCGTCCCATAATCGCTCATGTTATTCGCATAATCAGTCTGCCACGCGAACTCCGCGCGATAGGTCAAATCCACCTTGTCGTGAACGGGCACGGTGCCGTTCACGAATCCACCGTAGGTCGCGGTTGAATTCAATTCAGCGGGAATCCCGTTGTCGAGGTCGAGCAGATAAGTATAAGCGGAGATGTTGAGCCACTTCCAATGATTGTAGTTGTAATGGAGAATGTGCGACTGCGAAGTAAAATCGGTATTGGCTTGCGGCAGGTTGTCGACATCACCAAACACGCGATTCACGTTCCAAATGTAGGCATAGGTCAGGGTGGTGTATGGAAGGCTTTTGTTTTCGATCATTGCCGAATCGAAGGTTTGCATGTTTTGCCGCCACCCCACATCGCCAATGAAACGATGGTTATCGAGCACCAGGCGTTGCCGTCCTGCTTTGACCAGCGTTCCCCAATTCGTATAGCTCAGCCAGGCCTGGTTCAGTTCCGTTGTGGGTGGGTCAGGAATTACGGTGCGGCCAGCCCCTGAGGCGTTCGACCCGGCGGCGTTGAAATTTCCGCGCGGCCCGATAACCGCAATGTTTTCACCCTCGATCATGGCTTGAAAACCTTCAAGCGGAGCGGTCGTATACCCGAAGCGGGTTCGAATCGTAAATGCATCCGATTCGGTCAAACCATCCTGGTGCGCATGCTCCCACCGTGGGCGAATGTTCAGGTTGAATTTTCCCTTGGTGAGTGCTTCGCCTACCTTGTTGTTAAACAAATTATCGACGCGTTTTGACAATGAGGCTTCGGCTTCCTCCTCCCCCGTTGCGTTCGGATTCGCCGCTGTGTTTTCTGCCGCGCCGCTTGCAGTAGGAGAGGTCTCCCCGTGAGCCGCTGCGGCCAGGGCCAGCGAGAGAATTGCGTAAGATTTTCCATTCCAGAGGTTCATTTTCGGTTCCTGTGTTTTGTTCTGCTGAACATTTATTCAGTGCCGGAATCGTTCATGAACATTCAATTTGTCGAGATGACTCAAGTCAAAGATTATCCAGCTTGATCCAGGCAAAGTGAACGCATGGGTGCCAGGCTCCAGCAATTTGCGACCGAGGACTCATGAGTTTGAAGCGTAATTGTTTGGTTTGCCCCTTTAACCACAGCTCCTTACAGTCCTTTCAGTTTTATGGATGCAGATATGCAAAAGCAGAGACGAATCTCCGAAGCCGATGCCGCCACTCTCGACACGCGCGGAAT
>JBQCGE010000561.1:0-5521 GCA_051955955.1 Verrucomicrobiota bacterium | reverse complement strand
AGGTGAAGGTTCTCCTTGTGCGTCAGAGTTCGATTGCGTCTGGGTTTCCTCGGTTGGCAACGGAGGGGGTGGAGGGAGCGCGCCGCTAATTTCGATTTCAGCAAACGGCTCGGCTTGTTCCACGCGCAGTTGCTTCAATCGGATCAGTTCGAGCAGCGCGAGGAAGGTGACAATCGCCTCGGAGCGATGTTCGATTTGTTCGAATACTTCGGAGAAACGCATTCGTTTGCGCTCCTTAAGCAAACCTGCAAGAAGTTCAATCTTTTCGCTGACAGTCCATTTTTCCTCAAATAAGTCACGGGTTTGCGGGCGTTGATTGTAGCGTTTGAGGATGTTGGAAACAGCATTAACCAAATCGAAGATGGAGACTTCTGGTTTTGTATTTGGAGTTTCGACGGCGAAATCAGGACGGCCTGGAACCCGGGCATAAATCTGTTCCTGAAGCAGTTCGCGCTCCTGAAGCTTTCCTGCTGCATCCTTGAATTTTTTATATTCGACGAGTTGGCGAATCAGTTCCCATCGGGGATCTTCTTCATCCTCTTCCTCAGTGGGGATGACCTGCTGATTTTTGGGGAGGAGTTCGCGGCTTTTGATGTACATCAGGGTCGCGGCCATCACGAGAAATTCGCCAGCAATATCGAGGTCCAATTCCTTCATGAGTTGGACATATTCAATAAACTGCGTGGCGATTCGGGTGAGGTTCACCTCGTAAATGTCCACTTCCTCTTTCTTTACCAGGTAAAGAAGGAGGTCGAGCGGCCCTTCGAAAATTTCGAGCTGTATTTTATTTTCGGACATGCTGGCGGGGTTTACGCAACCCGAGCTTCTCACATCGTAAAAAAGCCACCAGCCTTTTGCAACAAAACTGCGAGTTCAGAAATTTGCACAAGGCAAAGCTGCGGACGGATTCGATAGGACGAGGCGGTCGTTAAACTATGGGCAGTTCGCCCATGATTTTGGTGCCGTCGATGGTGGAGATGCCACCGCGTTGGAGGGCTTCCTTGGTCAAAGCATAACCTGGAATAATCCTGTCCAATTGTTCCTGCGAAGCACCGAGGTGATCGCGAATAATTTTGCCGAGAACGGAACGATAATCGACAGCTCGTTTCAGGTACCGATTGTTTGCGCCGAACATGGTGCCACCTGCCGAAGCCGGTCCCGAAACCCATGGGATGATGTCACTGGGACTGCCTCCAAAGACCCCGGAACTATTGCCTTTTCCATAGCCCTTGACCGCCCCACCTGCGACGAACATTACGCCGGCTTCGGCATGGTCCGTCCCCTGGTCTGAGTTTTCAATCGTAGTGCGGCCAAATTCCGAGAGCGTAACGACCACAATGTCGTTCCAATTCACCTTGTCGGCGTGATTGGTAAAGTATTGTTTCAAGGCATAAAGGCTCCAGCCAATCGCCCTTTGCAAATTGGAATGCGAACCCGTCGCTCCCCCCTGGTTGCTGTGAGTATCGAATCCATCCAGTTGAGTGCCCGCGATGATTGCATCGGTTTTATTAAGCACGATGGCGGCAGCTTTCAAATCATCAAAAAAGGAATAATGGTTGGGGCTGATCACATATTTGGCCGTGTTGCTCCCATGTGCCGCGTACCCTCCATTCTGGGCATTCGAAGTGGGGAATAGATTATAAGGAACGGTGTCTCCATCCGTGGGTGCTGAATCGGTGAAATTCGCTTTGAAATCAATGCTCGCGAAGATGGAAAGCGTGTCCGTCATGTTTTTATATTGCAAGGCCAGCAGATCGCGGCTGCGTTTCGACGGATAAGGAAAGTTATTGGCAGTACGAAGAGCCGCATCCGCTTTATTATTTCCTACCGTGGTATTTGGAATGCCCAGCAGGTTATACCGGCTCGGATCACTCAAGTTCGTCATCGCTGCCTTGGATCCTCGCAACATCAGCGGAAGCGAGGATTGAAATGAAACCCCAGTCAGCGCGGCAGAATTTGCCAGCCCCGATTCAACGATTGTTCGGTAAAAAATGCCATCTTTGGATGTGTTATTATTTGGGTTCCCATTTTCCCAATAGTTTTGGGAGTCGAAATGGGATCGCGATTGTTTTGGATACCCCACCCTATGAATCAGCGCGAGATCACCAGCGTTGTACAAGGGCGCAAGAAATTTCAGGGACGGGTGCAGAGCCATGAACCCATTCCCGAGCCGAATTCCATTCAGATAGCTATAAGTAGGAGTATCGGGCGAAGAATTGAACGCGAGATCTGCGCCGCCTATTGCACTATAATCTGTTCCTGGGTCCTTTGGGATCCCGATCGTCGGTCGGCTTGTTGCGTATGCGGAATCCTGAATTGGAATAACGGAATTCAGCGAGTCATTCGCGCCACGTAGAAATATAAATAGGAGCTTTTTGCCATTGAGCCCCAGCGTGGAGTCGGCGGCGAGCGCCCGCTTCGCAACCAGGGGTATATCCACGAGCGAAGAAAGCGCCGAGAGCGCTCCGGCTTTCGCGGCATAACTTAAAAAATCGCGGCGTGTTAAAATATTGAAATTTTTCATTTTATTGCTCCTGAAAACGTGGTGAACCCATCAGCATCGCAACCATTCCTCGAACTCTCGTATCGTATGTAGTCGAAGCGGTTAATGCGCTGAAAGGGGACGGAGTCGTTCCATCATCGGCTGAATTGAGATACTGAAGGGCGAGAGTTCGAAGATCATCGAGATTGGCTCGACCTTCGGATGGATAAATGATGCTCAAGAAATAATCAGTGACTTTTTCGGCGTTGAGCCAGTCGGCCTGTGGCAACCTGTCCTTGAGCAACTTGACTGGATCAGTGACGGAGTTCCCCGCATCAGAATGTCCATTTTGGCCGGGCGCGATGAGGAGCGCTTGGATAAAACGGAGCCGTTCCGCGAGAGTTCCGGCGCTCACCCAGGCGCTGCCATACTCAGGATAGCCGTCCGGAGTATCACGATCGAAAAGGCGCATTCGGCCCATTCGGTTCATTGGGTTGTAAATTGCGTAGCCATCTGTATCGGCCGTGAATGTTCCATCCTGTGCCTGAGCGCGTAGCGCGCGAACGGCGCTGACTGTGAACTCAAACGGGGTTTTTACCTTTTGCATCGAAGCGGACTGGGTGCGAAATAATTCCGAATTAAAAATCACTTCGAGCACTTTCCGAATCTGGCCTTTGGGCATGTTCTGTTCCCAGGCCTCCATGCATGCGCGAACGAGCCTGCCCTCTGGCGAAAGATTTGGATCTGTAAAATCATACCCCGTTGCAAAATCGTCGTGTACAAAAATACGGCAGAGTTTTACGCTGATATACTCCTGGGTAAAAGGTTGGTTGGCCAAGTGCGCGAGAACTGTGTATCCATCCCGGATACCATTGGTCCCGCTGAGAGATGGCAACAACAATTCATAGCTCGCCCCGGCGTAAGGTGAACCAAAGCGCGCAGGGACAGTCTTCTTCGGAAAAATTGTTTTAGTCGTAGTGTTATGGTTGGCGGATTTGAAAGTGAAACTCCATTCCCCAACCAAATTATCGGGACGAGATAAGTTAGTCATTCCCGGGCGCAGTTGAGTGGATTGAGAAGCGAAGGGATTAAACTGGTTTGTGAATTCTACAAAACGAACAGACCATCCGGTCCATGCTTTTGAAAGCATTGTGATATCGTTCTGGTCGTAACCATTATCCACACCAAATGTGAACAACTCCAGTAATTCCCGGGCGTAGTTTTCGTTCGCGATATTCGAACCGTTGCCCTTACTGTTCACGGTATCCAGGTATATAATCATCGCCGGACTTTCAGCGCTAATTTTCAACAAATCATAGAAAGTGCATTGGGGATTGAGGAGAGCCTGGCGCCACCATTTGTTTTCGAAATATTCCATTCGCACCGCACGCCAATCGTCTTCGGAACTGCTGGGATAATATTGCCCCAGATAATCCTTTGATTTGCTGTATTGAGTGACGAAGTGGTTTTCAAGAAACTGCAGCAACACCTCGAGGAGTTGTTTTTTTGATTTCACCGCGTGGAGCACATGCCATGCGCGAAGGTCATCAATATTGGCGGAACCGACGGCCAGTTTGGTTCCTAAATTTCTCGGAGAACTGTGAATCCCGTCACCCGAAAGACGAATAGTAAGCCCAACATTCCGATTTGCTCCGGGTTTATACCAATAGCTCAAGGTGTAAACCTGGTTGGCCGCGAGGGAAGGGGAAACCGTTTGCCAGATCGAACTGGCTTTAGTAGTGCCGGCGGATGTGGCTACCACATGCAGTGATCCGGTCCCCTTGTGAGTGATGCTTCCATCAATTACCGAATCCGTTAAGTTCGTGGATACGGTCCAACTTGTAAGCGCAGTATCAAATGTGCCATTTCCCAGCAGGTTTGGGCCGGACTCAGCAACCGAGCCTTTGGCGAGGTATAAATCGTCGATGTAGCAATCGCCAGGACCATTTAAATAAATGTAAAGAGTGGAGGAACTGGCGATTCCCGTAGCGACTACATGCTGCCACTCATCTGAATAGTTGATTTCATCTTCCGCCAGGTTTTCCTGGATTATCTCTGGAGATAACTGTTCTGCGATGTACGCTGCTGGACCAATTTGAGCCAGACGAACAATTTCGTCCGGAGTTGGTCCATAGGCGAGTCGGTTGAGGAGGTTGGCGTTTAAAACGGCATTCGTATCCTTCAAAATCGAGCGGACTTGGTAAAATGCCGAACTCTTTTGGAGTAAATTCGTCCAGGAATAGCCTTGAATCGAGCCTTGTTGAGTGAATGAAAACGGCTGACTCAGGTTCGTGGTGGTCCAAATTTCGAATTGTTCCACACCCGACTCAAGAGGCAAAGCAAGGTTCTCCGTCTGGTTTATGACCTCAATGCCTATCGTATTTTCTTGCGCACCAATGCATTCGCATAAAACACTGGAAATCAAGGAAAGACACAAAAGTCGCGCGGTTTTGCGAAGGAGCTTCATTTTTAAGGTTCTCGGAAACCAGCATGCGGTATGCCGTATCCGTCATTGCGAAGAGTTTTCGCTTAACGAAGGTTTGAAGCGGCTGAAATTTAGATAATTATTCCGAAATTCCACTTGGGATTCCATTTAAATTCCATTGAATTCCCCTGATATTGTAACCGCGCGAAAAGTTTGCAAAGGGTCGGAAAAGTTTGCAAAAGGGTAATCGCTGGTACCGGTACTGTTCTCAGGTAAAGGGTTAGCAGGAGCGCTGCGGGGAGCACGCGGGCAGCCTGCAGGGATCACGCACCGCGCTTGAAAAGCCCCACCGGGCATTCTTCAGTGGCCAAAAGGGTCTTCAACCTGGTGAAACAACCGCAATTAGGATGACCACACCTCTGATCACTTTCGCGGTAAAACCCGCATTGGTTGCTTTGGCAGATAGATCGATGGGCTTCAGTGGCAGCCGGGGTGAGCCAAATGGGTTGCCGCTTTACCACGGCGGCCGCCAAACGATAGACCGCTTGGCCCGCGTTGGCCGCCTGGCGGGGAAGACTCGGCAAGGGTGCTTCATGAGCCGTTTTAACGATGGT
>JBQCGE010000560.1:0-3226 GCA_051955955.1 Verrucomicrobiota bacterium | reverse complement strand
ATGATCGCGGCTGCATTTTACCCGAAGGAGGTCATTCTACGCCTGAGCGATTTCAAAACAAACGAATACGCAAATCTCATTGGAGGCTCACCTTACGAGCCGGCTGAAGAAAACCCAATGCTGGGTTTTCGGGGTGCAAGCCGGTATTACAATCCGCGATACCAGGCTGGGTTTGCTCTCGAATGCAGCGCCGTCCGAAAAGTGCGCGAGGAGATGGGACTGACAAACCTGAAAGTTATGATCCCCTTCTGTCGAACGGTTGAAGAAGGCAGGCGAGTCCAGGCTGAAATGGAAAAACATGGGCTGAAACGCGGTCTCAACGGCCTGGAAATTTACGTGATGTGTGAAATTCCGAGCAACGTTGTCCTTGCTGAAGAATTCGCTGAAATTTTTGACGGCTTCAGCATTGGTTCGAATGACCTGACCCAGCTCATCCTGGGGGTCGATCGTGACAGCGAAATTGTTGCGCCAATTTTCGATGAGCGGAACGCCGCCGTTCAAAGAATGATTGCGCAGGTGATCGCAATCTGCCGTGCAAAAAAACGGAAGATTGGCATTTGTGGGCAGGCTCCAAGCGATTATCCGGAATTCACCCAGTTCCTTGTTCAAGAAGGGATCGACAGCATTTCTCTGAGCCCGGACACGGTGCTTCGGACCACGATGGCTGTCTTGCAACAAGAAAGCGCAATCAGTTGAAGCACTCATATTGTAAGCGGAGGAACTGACCAGCCTGCAGACGGGCGAGATTTCGGAGTAAAATTAAAGAAGTTCAACTATTCATCGGAGGCATAACATGAAATACAGAAGTTTTGTTGTTTTATTTTCTGTTCCACTGCTTTGCGTGGGGTTGATATATGCGGCCCAACGCAAAGATCTCACCCCGACACACGACCTTATGCGGCAAAAATTGGACCATGCGCAACGGGTACTCGAAGGGATTGCGCTTTCTGATTTCGACATGATCGCCAGCAACGCGGCAAAACTGGGCGCTTTGAGCAGTGAAGGCGCATGGCGTGCTTACGACACGCCCGAATACGTGGAGCAAAGCGCAATATTTCGCCGTCATGTCGAAAGGCTTCGCAAGGCGGCTCATGAACACGATCTCGATGCGGCAACCCTGGCTTACACGAAAATGACGTTCAGCTGCGTTGAATGCCATAAATACATTCGGGATCGTCGACTGACGCTTGCTCCGGAAGCGTCTAAACGGGAAGGGAATCCGTAAACCTGTGCGGAGGCAAACGCAAAAGGGAAGGGCCTCAGGTGATTATTCCAGGTTATCGCAAAAAACAGCAACACTTGAGCAATCTAGGAACAGCAAAGCATCGATGGCTATGATCAATTTAAGTGCGGCTTTAAGTGCGGCCCGCGCAGGAGCCGAAAACGCAAGAGAAAGGAAAATGAAATATGAATACAATAACCCGTTGGAATCCATTTCGAACTGCCACATGGGATCCCTTTAAAGATCTCGAAGAATTTGAGCAACGCCTCGCCACAACATTTGGTCGAGGGATGGGAAAACCGAACGGAGAAGAAGCAATCACCACGGCGGATTGGGCACCTTTGGTGGACATTACTGAGGACGAAAAAGAGTTCCTCATTAAAGCCGAGCTGCCCGGACTGAAAAAGGAGGAAGTTAAAGTGAGCGTGGATGAGGGAGTGATGACTATCTCCGGTGAACGAAAAATTGAGAAGGAAGAGAAGACTAAAAGATACCATCGGATCGAACGTGCTTACGGGAAATTTGAACGCAGCTTTACGCTTCCAGAAAAGGCGGATAGCACAAAAGTGAACGCTGAATTCAAGGATGGTGTCCTCCAGGTGCACCTGCCAAAGACAGAGAAGCCAGCCAGCAAGGCGCTCGAGGTGTCAATCCGTTAACCCAAATGCAAAGGAGAATTCGATGAAAATTGCCCGCCAGCACACAAGAGACCGGCACGAAGACCGCTGCGAACGGGAAGAAAAACTTGGGCAAGCCATGGATACGTTGCCAGGCAAAACGCTTCGAGACCGCACTCCAGCTGCACGCAGAAATATCCCACGTTCGAAGGCCGAACGGAATGGCCAGGAAAGGTCCAAACTTTCGGCTTCGGTGCTTCGCGCCAGTGGAGCAGGGGAGATCACAGCAGTAAAATTCTCGTTTTTCGCTCCAGAGGCCGAGTCTGTCCAGCTCGCCGGGGATTTTAATAACTGGAATTCGTCCGCCATACCGCTCAAAAAGCGGGCTGACGGATTTTGGGAGATCGAAATGCAGCTGAACTCCGGTGCTTACGAGTACCGCTTTATCGTGGATGGTCGCTGGGAGGATGATCCGCAAGCTGCCGATTCGGTGGTAAATCCGTATGGCAGCCGCAATTCCGTGAAGCACGTTGCCTGAATGACAACTCGCCAGCCGAGGCTCGTGGGGATTTGACTTTGCTGCAAGGGATCGGCCCGGCTGGCGCGCATTCGTTTTATTTCGGGGCACTTTTCAACCCTCAAAATCGTGACCCGAAGAAAGACGAACCACTCAGTTTCAAGTGAACGACCGAAGCATCGCTTATTTTTCAATGGAGATTGCTTTGGAATGTCGCATGCCGACTTACGCCGGCGGCCTCGGCGTCCTTGCTGGTGACACGATCCGCTCCGCGGCTGACCTAAAAGTCCCCATGCTCGCGGTTACGCTCCTGCACCGCAAGGGTTACCTCGAACAACAACTGGATGCGAGCGGTTGGCAGCGGGAATATCCCGCTGATTGGAACGTGGAATCCTTGCTCGAAGAATTACCCAAGCGCGCCGAAGTCACATTCGAATCGCGAAAAGTTCAGATTCGTGCGTGGAAGTACGAGGTTGTAGGAATAACGGGATTCACCGTTCCCGTATTTCTGCTGGATACTGACCTGCCTGAGAATCCGGAGTGGGATCGCACACTCACCCATTATTTGTATGGGGGTGATCAATACTATCGGCTATGTCAGGAAATTATATTGGGAATTGGAGGGGTAAAGATCCTTCGCGCACTTGGGTTTCAGGATTTGACGCGCTTTCATATGAATGAAGGGCACGCAGCGCTTCTTGCACTCGAACTGCTGGAGGAACAAGCCAGTAAGAACGGCCGAAGCTGCGCCAATGGTGCCGATATCGAAATGGTGCGACAGATGTGCATCTTCACCACGCACACTCCGGTGCCCGCGTGTCACGACCAATTCCCAATGGAATTGGTCGGTCGCGTGCTCATCAGCCATGG
>JBQCGE010000559.1:0-4277 GCA_051955955.1 Verrucomicrobiota bacterium | reverse complement strand
GCAACCGTCGCGGGCGGCATCATCATCATACCCATGCTCATCAGAACAGTGGCCACCACGAGATCGATCAGGATGAACGGCACGAAGAGCAGAAAACCCATCGTAAATGCGGTGCGCAATTCACTGATGATGAACGCGGGAATCACCACCTTGAGCGGCAGTTCCTCGGGCGTGGTGATTTCCTGCCGGTTCATTGAGGCGAACAGTTCCACATCCTTGGGCCGTGTCTGGCTCAGCATGAAGGTGCGAAGCGGTTTCGCCGCTTCGGTCATCGCCTGCTCACTGGAAATTTGATGCGCCTTGTAGGGCTGCAAAGCCTGTTGATCAATTTTGCTCCAGACCGGCTCCATGATGAAGTAGGTCATGAAGAGCGAGAGGCCGATCAAAATTTGATTTGCCGGGGTGCCCTGGAGTGAAAGTGCGGAGCGAACAAAAGAGAGGACAATGACGATGCGGGTGAAACTCGTCATCAACAGAATGATCGATGGGGCGAGTGTCAGGAGTGTGATCGCGAAGAGGATTTTGATCGCGGAATCGACATCCTGCGGTTGCTGGCTGGCTTCAACGCCGAGGTTCAGCTTGAAGGGCGCGATGGAAATTGTGTTGGTCGAAATGGGCGCGGGTGCGGCGGTCCCCTGCCCCCATGATGTGAATTGCATCAGGGCGCAAAGGGCGAGCAGGGCAAGCCAAAGGCGTCCGCCTCGAAAATGGGAAGCGCGGCGGAGCATGGAAAAAGAGCAGGTGGCGTTCATTATTTACGGCCAAGCGCTTGCATCAAGGCTTCGCCGAAAGAGACTTGGATTAAAGAAGGAGCGGCAGCAGGTTCCGGAGCTTGCTGTCCATCAGGCAAATGAGTGAGCAAGGTGAGTCCCTGTTGAGTGGCCCCGATCAAAAGTCGTTGCTGTTCGTAACCGATGACGTAAACCGCCTGGCGAGGGCCGAGCGACCTGGCTTCCAGGACTTGCAATTTGCGTTCCGTGCCGCGCGAGTTCTTGAATTTATGTCCGTTGCGGAAAAGCCACGCGGCGGCAAAGAAGAGCGTCAGAACCAGGAGCAAAGCGCCGATCATGCGCAACACCGTGGCACCCATCGAAGGTGGCGTAAGTGGTGCGGCGACTGCCACACTATTCGTCGCGCCAAACGATACCAGAACGGTAAGCGCGAGGAACAGGAATCGAAGAAAAAATTTGAGCGTGGAGTTCATTAGCGTCCACCAACCATCTCGGTGATTTTAATTCCGAAGCGGTTCTCGATCACCACCACTTCACCACGCGCCACGAGCTTGTCATTGACGAGCAAATCCACCGGGGCATCGGCGAGTTTGTTCAGTTGCACAACAGATCCAGGGGCGAGCTGGAGCACATCGCGCATCGGGAGCTGGGTTGCGCCAAGCTGGACGGTCACGCCGACCGGAACATCCAGGAACATGTCAAAATTGGGAGGCAGTTCAGTTTTCATTCAGGCTTTGCAAATATCAGTGATTTGAATGGCCCATTTATTTTCGGCGGTGCCGAGGCGGCCTTTGAATTTTGCGACCGCACCCATGTGCAGTTCGATTTGCTCGGAGAGCTCGGGCTTGATTTCAATAAATTCGCCGGGCTTCAAATCCAGCAACGCGCGAGTAGGCATTTCAAACTTTGGCCATTGCGCGGTAATCGTGAGCGGAATCTTTTCCAGCGCGGAGTTCCACTGAATCGCAGGAGGCTGTGGAGCGGCGGGAGCGGTGGTCGGTGCGGAATTTTTGGTGATCGATTTGATCAGTGGCTCTACGGCGCTGTAAGGAAACGCGAGCTGAATTTGATCCACACACTCGCCCATCCGGGCTTCGAGCGTGATGATTAGCATGAGCGTTTCACCGCTCGAGCTTTGAAGAAACCTGGGGTTATTTTCGTGGCCAAGAATTTCCGGGTGCAACTCCTGCACCTTTGACCATTGCTTGCGCCATTCCGCCAAAATCAGCTCCACAACCTGGTCGAGCAAAGCCGTTTCCATGTCGGTCAGGTTGCGAGGGGAAGCGGGCTGGCCGGGCCCACCCAGCAAGCGATCCACCATGGCCATGCCGATCACCGGGCGGATTTCGAGCAAGGAAATACCACGAAGCGGATCGAGCTTAAAAAGGGCAAGTTGGGTCGGTGTCGCAAGGGCAGTGGTCAATTCATTGAACGAAAGGGTATCCAGTTTTCCAATCTGGAGAACAAACTCCAACCGGAAGTAAGTGGATAAAAGTGCGCCGAGTGATTCGGTGAACTCATCCAGCTCCAGCCGAAGTTTCCGCCACTCCGAAGCCGAGAGAAATGAAGGATGCCGAAAGTCAAAGCGTTTGAGGTCCTGCGCTGCATTGGGGAACACCTCCTGAGCCGCGGGCGATGAGCCTGGAACTTCTCCCGCCGTCGGCGATTCGGCCGTGGCGCTCGTTTCCTGGATGGGTTCCGGGTGTTCCATGAAATTACTGGACCGCGAATTCAGTCAGATAAATTTCGTTGACCACATCCTTGCCCAGGATGTCGTTGAAAGCTGCGATCAACTCGGCTCGAATAATATTGCGCATGCCGGGCTTTTCCAGGTCGCTGATGGTCTTGCCACTCAGGATGCTGGAGGCAACATCGCGCAATTCAGCATCATTTTGATCCACACGCGCCTTTAAATCCGAGACTTTTCCCACCAGCGTCATGTTCGCAACGAGATAACGAGTGCCGGCGGTTCCCGCCACATTGACCAAAATTTTCCCGGAAAGAGGGGCGCTGACTTTTTTCGATGCGCCAGGGTTACCCGAGGCAGATTCGCCCCCATGGCCGGACTCGGTTGCTTCCGTCTCGGTGTGTGTTCCCTGGATTTTGGGCAGCAACACAAAGTTCGTGATGCCGTAGGCAATTACCGGCATGAGCACGATATTCAAGATCAATGGCAGCCACGATTTCATCCCTCCTCCACTACCTCCCGCGGACGCGCCAGCCTGGACTTTATCCTGCCCATTGCGCGCTTCTTCAGGAGCTTTCATTGCTTCAAGACGGTTCGCAGCCATAGATTAGCGTTTCAGGTTAACGAGTTCCTGGAGCATCTCATCACTCGTGGTGATGATTCGCGCGCTGGCCTGGAAACCGCGTTGAGTGGTGATCATAGAGGCAAATTCATTGGCCAGATCGACATTGCTTTGCTCGATGGAAGCGCCGCGAATACTGCCCAGGCCGTTGGTGCCCGGAACTTCCGATTGCGCAAGAGGTCCGGCATAGACCATGCCGGAAAAAAGATTATTCCCTTCTTTCATCAAAGCATTGGGGTCCTGGAAGCGCTGGAGCAGAATCTGTCCACGGACGTATTCAGTGCCATCGCTCAGCTTCACTTTGATTTTTCCGGTGTCATCCACGCTGAAACGGGCGACAATCGCATCCGGAGCGGCGGTGGAAGGTTTGCCTGTAGCATCGATCAAAATATCACCGCGCGAGGAGAGGCCTGCGTCACTGTAACCCTGCACACGCAAACCGGTGTTCGTGACCAGATAACCGTTCGAATCGACCCGAAAATCACCGGCGCGAGTCACGAAATCCTGCCCAGTGGCGGCATTCTTGACGGAGAAAAAGCCATCACCATCGATTGCCATGTCGCTATCGAGGCCCGTCTTGGTAATGGTCCCTTGTTGAAAGAGCGAGCGAACCGCGCCGGTGGTCACACCATTACCCAGTTGAACACCCGCAGTCGGGCCGGGGGTCTGCATCGTCTGGCTGAAGGCATCTTCGAAATCGGCGCGGCCGGCCTTGAAGCCCAACGTGCTTGAGTTGGCGATGTTATTGCCAATGACGTCGAGTTTGCCTTGGAACTGTTGGATTCCACTGACTCCTGAACTGAGAGATCTAAGCATAAGATTTTAAATTAGGAAGCTGATTGGACCGGTTTTGGAGCTTGATAGCTGGGAACTAATTCGGTGGTGCCGTTTTGCCAGACACGAACGACTTCATCGAGGGTGTAGGCTTTTTCATTGACCATGATTTGCGGTTTGCCGCTGATGACCTGGATGGCGCTGACCACACCGGTAAAACGATTCGCATCGTCATCGAGCAATTCCACATTCTTCCCGAGCAGGCTGTTTGCTTTCACGAAGTCCTGCTGGTTTTGCAGCGTCGTGATGCCGGTGCTCATCGTTTTATTGCTCTCAAGGGTGCTGAACTGGGCCATCTGGCCGATGAAATCACTGTCCTTTTGCGGATTGAGCGGGTCCTGGCTGGAAAGTTGAGTCACAAGCAGCTTGATAAAATCCTGCTGCCCGAGTGTCTGGACCGGGA
>JBQCGE010000558.1:0-6196 GCA_051955955.1 Verrucomicrobiota bacterium | reverse complement strand
TGGAACTATGCGGAGTCGGTTCGCTCGCTTTTGCGGTGGGTGTTTACCTGCCGATTGCCACGTCGATGCCCGTATTTGTTGGAGGGTTGATTCGCTGGATGGTAGATCGAAAACGACGTGTTGAACTGGCCTCCTCCAAGTTGAGCGAAGAAGAAATTGCGGCTGATGCGGATCGCAGCCCTGGAGTACTTTGCGCCTCGGGCTATATCGCTGGCGGAGCGATCGCAGGCATTGTGCTGGCGATCATTCTGGGTTTGGAAAAACTGGAGTGGATTGACGCTTACTTCACCAAACTTTCGCAGAGTAATCCCTTTCACACGGGGCCTAACGCGGATTGGCTTTCGCTCATTCCATTTGCGGCACTGGTGATCTTTCTTTACCTGGTGGGACGTGAAAAAGTTTTGAAACCACGGAAGGTCTGATGGACCTGGGAGTGATCAGATATCGAGCGGGGAACGATTTGGAACTGGAGGCAGTCCTCGAGGTGTATCGCGATTCGGGGCTGGGAGAACGACGTCCGATTGATGATCGGGAGCGGATGCGATTGATGATTCAGAACGCAAATCTCGTCGTTTCAGCCTGGGACGGGGATAAAATGGTGGGAATCGCGAGATCGATCAGCGATTTCGTTTATATCACTTACCTTTCAGACCTGGCGGTTGTGAAAACCCATCAAAAGCGCGGCATTGGAAAGGAACTGATCCGCCAAACCAAATTGCTGGGCGGATCGAAAACTCAACTGCTCCTGCTCGCGGCTCCTGGAGCGGCAGAGTACTATCCGAAGATTGGTTTCACCCATCATCCGCGGGCATGGATTTTGCCTTAAGCGAGATGGATAGGGAGAGAGTTATTTCTCAATTGCTGAAATTCCTTCGATAACGTGGTGTGCGACCGTTGGAATAATTTTTCGCTGGTTCGCGTGATTTACGGTGAAGGTTACCAGAACGAAGCGGGTTCCGTCCGGGAGTTCAATCAAAGCGGCATCGTGGCGGGTATTGCTCGTCCAACCCGCCTTAGACCAAAGTTTTGCACCGGGAGGCAGAGCAGGGCCGGTAAAGCCATGGGCTTGATCGTCTGGATCATTGCTTTCGCCGAACGGATCGCGGCGGAGCAGTTCCAACATTTCTTCGCTACGTTTGTTTGAGACAACCTCGCCCTGGGCGATTTCAGCGAGAAGGCGGGCGGTTGCGTCGGTGGTCAGCGCATTGCGATTGGTGTACTTTTCTCCCACAAACTGGCGTTCACGTCCGTATGGGCCTTCGCACCACGGTTTTTGATTGGCGTTGATATTCAGGAAACCCCGTGATTTGAAATAACGATTGATCGCGTTTCGTGTGTTTTCCCAGGCCTCCAATTCTGCGGGAGGGAGTTCAGGTCCACTGGTTGTGCCGGTGATAGAATCGACGACAAAGCCCGTCGCCTCATTGTAGCTGAGGACGATCATATCGCTCATGGCCCGACGGAGTTCCGGCGAATCGGCAAGTTTGCCATCCTCCATCCAGCGATGCGCGGCTTCGAGATAGAAAAGCTTGATTACGCTGGCGGGATAAATGCGTTCAGAACCGCGAAAATGTGCGGAGAACAGCTTTTCGCCACGGAAGAGAATGAGAGTTGAGGCGAGTTCGTCCGGTTTAAGCTTTTCGGGCGAGAATTCGGAAAGCGTTTGGGTAATGGCAGAATCGAGGAGTGCTTGAAGCGGCTGGGAATTCTTTGGCTGAAAGTCGGATGCGCTCAAGGTAAGAACGGATATGAATAAGGTGAGGTAACACGCGGGGGTTATCAATGGGAATAACTTAATGCGGAGCCGGAACCGTGGCGTTGGACGGAGTTTCATTTCCGACTTTTACCCGAAGGAATCGCATGATGGAATCTCCATGTTTCAGGAGCTTCAGTTCGTCAAAGCGAGTTCCGAGGTCGAGAGAGTCGCGTTTGGAATGACCGAGAATGAATAATCCGGCTTCTTTAAGAACGAGGGGGAGAGCCGGATCGTCCAACAATTTCTGAGCAAAAGATTGCGAACGTTTGCCGACGTTCTTTTCGCCGTAAGGAGGATCGGCAAAAAGCAAATCGAACTGGCGATTTTGCGCGGCTAATTGTTGAAGAGCCGTGAATGCGTCCTGAATGCGAAGTTCGAGTTGATGCGGATTGAGATTAAGCGAGAGAAAATTGTCTCGAATCATTTTGGCCGTGCGCGGCAATTTTTCGACAATCATGGCGCGGGCCGCTCCCCGGCTGAGCGCTTCCAGGCTGAGTGCGCCGGAACCGCCGAAAAGTTCAAGCACTTCAGCGGATTCCACGCGAGTCCCGAGGCTGTTGAAAACCGCCTGCTTCACGAGGTCGGGAGTGGGCCGCACATCAAAGCCTTTCGGGACTTTCAGAATACGTCCGCCCGATTTCCCACCGATAATTCTCATTTCGAAATGATACTCTGGAAAGCAGCAGACGCGAGCAGGATTGCGGATCAGGAAGTAAGCCCGAGTTCCTCGTAAACGGCGTTGTTGATGGCGCGTTGACGAGCCTGGTGCGCTCGTTCACCCGGCATACAGTTGCAAACCCATGCGACGACGAGTTGGTGTTTTGGATCGGCAAAGGCGCACGAGGATTGCACGCCACTGTGGCCGAATGTTTGCGGGGAGGCGGATCTGCCGTAGCCGTAGGGTGATTTTTCTGGATCGTGAGGATGGGAATTGAGCAGGAAGCCGAGACCCCAATCCAATCGCGAAAGAAAGGTTTGGTCGAAAATGCCGGTTCGGCGGGGAGTGGTGAAGTAATCGACGGTGGGAGACTCCAAAAAACGCCTGCCCTGAACATTGCCGCGGTTCAGGAGCATTTCATAAAAGAGCCCGAGCTCACGGACGGGGCCACGCGCGCTGCTGCCGGGGCGGCAAATCGCCATGCCAAAAGAATCCTGGAGCTCGGCAAGCTCGCGAGTGCCATCTTTGAGTTGGAACATGGGGGCGATTTGATCGCCATAGTTCCTGAATTTTTCGAAAGGCAGGCGGAGCCAGGTGTCATGCATTCCAAGCGGCTCGAGAACTTCGCGCCTCATAAATTCATCGAAAGGACGATCGACAATATTTTGAATGGCTTCGCCGAGCAGAAACCATCCTGCCATGCTGGAGTAACCCGCTTTTTCTCCGGCTGGCCAATCCTTTTCCAAATTGGTTCCAGCGATGCGTTCCAGCGCGATGGGCCAATCGAGATCCGCAGGGAGTTTATCGGCGGGGCGAATCCCGGCAGTATGCGTGAGAAGGTGCTGGATCGTGATTGCGTCCCTGCCGTCGCCGCTGAATGCGGGAATGTAACGGGAGATTGGATCGGAAAGTTCCAGTTTATTCTGGTCCAGCAGTTGGGCAATTGCGATAGCGGTGAGCGGCTTGCCGGAGCTGTACCACTGAATAATGGAATGGGTGGACATTGGCACACCGGATCGGGATTCACCAATGGCGAAATCGATTTGCGAACGGCCTTTGAGCGACACATAGATCTGCGCGCCTGTGTGCAATCCCTGATCAATCCCATTTTGGAGAACATCCGCCACCTTTCCCATTGCGGAACTATTCTTCAGATTTCGGGAAAAGAAAACCGGGAGCTGGGATTCAACTCACCAGGAAGCTGCTGATCCCGGAAATAATATCATCCCAGTCTTCGGGGGTACGTGCTTTTTCCAGGCAGAGCGAAGCGCCATTCCGAAGCGCATCCGATTTTTCGGAAGGGCCCATTGCGCCTGAAAAAATCACCACGGGCGTGGTATCGAAATGAGGAATTTCCTTGATGGCTTTCAGCAGGGTGATGCCGTTTTGTTCGGGCATCTTCAGGTCGAGAACGATCACATCAGGGGTGAATGATCCTTCAGCGGCGATCCGGTCGAAATAATCCAGTGCCTCGGAATCCTCAAGGATGACAACTTCGGCTTTGAGACCGAATCGGTCCAAGGTTTCCTTGAAAAGCTCAGCATCTTCAGCACTATCCTCAACGTAAATAATTTTTGGCTCCAAGGAGACCCTCCTTTCGTAACCTACTGTTGACAGAATGCTAAGGGGGAGGCGGGTGAAAGCAAACTCAAATTGTTCAGGTCCATACTTTGAAATCAAATAGCCGGATTGTTTCTCGACAGAGTTGATTCAGTCATTAGCTTCGAATTGAAATGAGCGTTGTGCCTGGTTCACGCGCGGTGTTGGAATTCGAGCAGATAGCCGGTTTGCCCGATCGTGCGGATAATGCGGCGATTGCGCTCCGAACGATCGAACCTGGGGAGCGAGTTTTGCTGCGGCATATCGTTTATGAGTTCACCCATACGGTCCTGGAGGGGCATCGGTTTGCTGTTTATCGAATCGAAAAGGGAGGATTGATTCGCTCCTGGGGGAAGCCGTTTGGAATTGCACTGCGCCCAATCGAGCCCGGCGAATACCTTGCCAACAACAAGATGTTGCAAGCATTGAATCTGCGGAAGGTTGATGCTGTTTTGCCTTCAACACCGAATTTTCAAGATTTTACGCCGGGGTTTGAGATTGAGGATTGCCAATTCGGTGTTGAGCAGGTCCGAAGCGAAGCCGAGGGGACATTCATGGGGTTTCACAGGCAAACTCCGCGGGGTATTGGCACCCGCAACTTCATTGTATTGCTCGGGACAGATTCCCTGAGTGGAGCATTTGTTCAAAGGTTAAGTTCGGAATTCGCCGAATGCACGTCGCAATATACGAATATCGATGGAGTCGTTCCGGTGGCGCATACGGAAGGTGGTTCCTTGAAGCAGCCGTTAAATTTGGAGTTAACCTTGCGGACGCTTGCCGGGTTCGCGGTGCATCCGAATGTGGGCGCGGTACTCATGATCGACAGCGGGGGAAGTTCGAGCGTGAGCAATGACGCATTGCAAGAATATTGCCGCAAACACAGTTATCCACTTGATGCGGTGGTTCACGAATTTCATTCACGAACGGGGAGAAATGATGAGGAACATTGCCGAAAAGTGGTGCGAAGGTGGCTCAAGCGGGTGGATCAAATTGAGCGCGAGAAAGTACCGTTCAGCGGGTTAAAAATTGGGCTGCAGTGCGGTGGGTCCGATGCGTTCTCTGGAATAACGGCTAATCCTGTGCTCGGGATGCTGGCGCAGGAAACCATTGCGCGTGGCGGGAGCGCGAACCTGGCCGAGACAGATGAGCTTATCGGCGCGGAAAATTATGTTCTGGAACGGGTGCGGGATTTGCAAACTGCTGAAAGTTTTCTGGCGAAAGTTGAACGGTTCAAAAAATGGGCGGCCTTGCATGGGCATAGCGCTGAAGGAAATCCAAGCGGGGGAAATCTTTTTCGAGGTCTATACAACATTACTTTGAAGTCGCTTGGAGCGGCGCGAAAGAAATCAGCGGCAACGCGATTGGATTGTGTGATTGATTTTGCGGAGCAGATGAGTGGAGCGGGCTTCTACTTCATGGATAGTCCCGGTAATGATTTGGAGAGCATAGCGGGACAGGTTGCGGCCGGATGTAATTTGATACTGTTCGCCACCGGAAACGGATCGATTACGAATTTTCCTTTTGTGCCGACTCTCAAGGTGATGACCACAACGGGAAGGTTTGAGCAACTCAAGAAGGAGATGGATGTTGATGCCGGGCGGTTGCTCACGGGGGAAACATTGGAGAAGGTGACGGACGACGCTTTCGAAGAAATGCTGGAGGTCATTTCCGGAAAAAGAACGGCAGGGGAGATCGCGGGGCACTCACAAGTGCAGCTTTGGCGGGAATGGCGCGGGGGGAATTCGGCAGAAACAAAGCCGCGATTTACTGGCGAGCCTGCCAAGTCGCGCGCGGAGTTAATGAACCTTCCGGGAATTCCAAAATTGCGGACTCGAATTGGAGAACTGAAGGAGAAGGCGGCGCTGATTCTGCCAACCAGTTTATGCGCCGGGGAAATCGCTCGAAAGATTGCTGAGCGGCTGAATCAACGTATTGAAAAGGAGCGATTGCCGTTCTCGCGAGCAGTGACATTGCCGCACACGGAAGGGTGCGGAAATTCGGGTGGGGAATCGGAGGAACTTTTCATTAGGACGATGGTTGGATATCTGACGCATCCGTTGGTGGGAAGGGCTTTGCTGCTGGAACATGGGTGCGAAAAGACCCATAACGACGCATTCCGAAATGCGCTACGGAAGTTGGGGATACCGGAAGAACAATTTGGATGGTGCGGGATACAGTCAGAC
>JBQCGE010000557.1:0-2809 GCA_051955955.1 Verrucomicrobiota bacterium | reverse complement strand
TCCAGAACACTCAGGCAACTCACGCCAACGATGGCTTCAATTTTGCCGGTTTGAATGAGGCTCATAACAATGGCGGAGCCTTCCGCCACGAGCACGGCATACCCGAGTTTCTCAGCTTCGACGGTCAAATCCTGGATCGAGCAAAGGCCGCATTGTTTACAAAGGAGGCCAAACTCGTCGAAGGGAGCGGGACACTTGTTTTCGACGCGAAGGCATTTTGGGAGAAGCAAAAGCCGCCGCTCGTAAGGGACTGCGGCGAGCGGCTCGCGCCACATTTCGTTGTTGATGAGCACGCCAATATAATCCCGATAAATCGAATCGCACCCGAGTTGCTCGATCAAACGATCGGCGTGAACCTTCAGGTCTGCGGCGGGGAGCGGGGGAACGGGATTATGTTCTGCGACGTAATTCCGCACGGCCTGCAGGATGCGCGTCCGGTCGGCGAGCGTCTGCGGGATGTTTTTCTTTGGCGAACGCCATTTCTGGATTGGCGCAAGGCGCGGAATCCTGACTGGTGCGGTTACTGAGAACGTGGTGGCCATAATTACTTTAATTGCATGCGCAGTTCACGAGCCTTGCCGGCGGCGTCGTGTGCGACATCGCGATAAGCGTTGAAATCTGAGAACCAGTATTTTTTCGCGAGTTTATACATCCAATGTTTTTCCGGTTGTTCCTCGCCTGGCAACCATTGGCTGAAACGGGGAGTCATTGCCTCGAGTTCGGCCATGGCAGTGCCGCGTTGCGTGGTGTCGCGAGCGTTGTGCTTAAGCACAATTTCCTTCACCAGGTCCGGTCGTTCCAAAACAACGCAACCGCGGGTGTGCTTTGCGCTAAGATTTCGGAAATCCTTCAAGAACTCGGAATTACGCATGGTTTCGAAAACCCCACGCGAATCACGCACGTTGTCGGTTGCGAATTGAATAATGGGGCAGGGCTCAATGTCACCGGCTGGACCAACATGGTGCGAAATGCCGGTGGACATCGGGCAGAGCGCCTGGCCATTACCATCATAATAGGCGTCGATAATTGCGATCGGCGATTTTGCGCGTTGCTCGACGACAAATTTGCGCACCCGCACCAACTGTTCGGGAGTGAGGCCCAGTTGCGCGTTCATGTTCGGGCCAACCGGGCGGTAACTATGATACCAAACATAGTGGACGCCACGGTTGATCAATTCGTCGAGCCAGGACTCCGTGAGAAGTTCCTCGATATTCGATTGGCAAACGCTGGTGGCAACGCCTGTGAGCAAACCTGCTTCGAGACACGCTTCAAGCCCGCGAAGCGTCCGATTGAACACGTCCTTATTTCCTCGCCGCTGGTCACTCGTGATTTCGCGGCCCTCGATGGATACCAGCGGTGTAGCATTGCCTGCGGCGCGCAAACGTTCTGCAACTTTCGGCGTGATGAACTGGCCGTTGGTGAAGATCTGGAAATAACAATCGGGATGGGACTCAAGAAATTCGAAAAAACTTGAGTGCATGAACGGCTCGCCCCCAAGGATACCAAAAAAGGTGTTCCCGTGCGCCTTTGCGTCATTGATCGTCGCGTTGAGGGTTTCGATCTCGATTTCTTTGCGCGGAGCAGAGACATCGACCCAGCAGCCCTGGCAACGCAGGTTGCAGGAATTTAAAATCGAAATATACAGGAAGGGTGGAAAATACTCGCCGCGCTTGATTCTACTTTTGAACTTTTCGACCGAGAGCAACCCTTTAACACCAAAGTTCCAGGCGAATTTCCGAACGCATCGAAAATCGGCAGAGCGAAGGGTGCGATAAATGAGGCGCGGCAGCATGTCAGGTTGCTCCTCCCAGGGCCGCTTTGGCTTTGGCCGCTGCCTCATCGGCCTTGCGCGCGATTTCGTCTGGTGAGGGCAGGCTCATCAAAACTTCCTGAGGCACGTCGGCCATAACCGCTCCAAGCTTCACCAGGCATTTCTGTCGCTCGGCGAGGGCTTTGTCGGCATCGCGTTCTTTGGAAAAGCGGGACTGCGCTCGCTCGCTGCGGGTGCGAAGAAGATCGTAAACATCCCCTCCCAGCAGGGCTGAAATGTCGATTTTCATCTTCTCACGGTTCAAATCCGAATCGCTCACCACGTCCCCATTGATAGGGCCTGCCTTATATTTTGGAAACATGATTGCCGCCTCGGGACAAACACGCGAACAGGCGGGGCAGTTTGTTTTGCAATTATCCTGATTCTGAACCTGGATGCGCTTTTCATCATCGACGCCATAGACGCCGAAAAGACAGAAGCTCAGGCACTGCATGCAATTCGTGCAGCGGTCATAGTCAATGACCGGGAACCAAGGTTTCCATGAGCCGACTTCGGACTTAAGTGCGGGCTTTGGGCCATCTTCGCGAACTGATTTGCCGGGTGGAATGTTGGGTGAGATGGCTGGATTAAGAACGGCGACCTCGGCCTGTTCTGCGGATAGACTTCGAAGATTGACGACCTCGGCCTGTTCCTCGCGCAGCGGAGTTCCGGCCGCATGGAAGAGCCATTTGACGGCGCGAGGAAAACAAGCCGCAATCTTTACTGCGCCGGAAGATGCGATCCGGGCCATGGTCGCATCCCGCCGGGCGGATAACTCACATAAATCGTCAACGAGTTCAAAGGTTTGACCCGATTCGGTTAATGCTTTCAGCGCGGCTGTTTTTACAGGTTCTGGAAGCACCTGGGCATACTTGCACTGGCAGAAAACAATGGTTGGCTCGCTCATGCTGCGGTTGGCTCCGGAGTTTGCAGACGTTGTGTAGGAGTCGGGCGCCCGGGACGAAAATGCTCCACATGGTCGATCTTCGCATTGAGGCC
>JBQCGE010000556.1:0-4367 GCA_051955955.1 Verrucomicrobiota bacterium | reverse complement strand
TATTCTCCCAAAGCAAATCCGGCCCAGCTCCAACACCGCGCTTTTGAAAAAGGTCCAGATTCACCACTCCCGTAACGTTTGTGGTCATGGGGAAATGATAGGAATTAAGGAGGTACCCTCCATACAAGCTCCGGTAGCCTGGCACCGTTTTCCAAAAACTTCGGTGGCTGGTTAAATCACGTTTGTAATAGGGAAAATACATCACCGGCGTTTTGCCGAGATAAACCGTCGCGCTCTTCGCACTGATGTATTTGCCCATGACGGCCTTGAACTCCTTCGCCTGAATCCGGAAGTCTGGATCCTTCACGTCATCACTCGTGATGTACCCTTCGGAAATGCTGAAATTTTGGTCCTGCGTATTCCCCTGCAACTCGAGCCCCTTGGCGAAAAAAGGGGCTGACCCCGTGCGAAATTCTTCGCTTTTCGTCCGTCCGGTTTTGAAGTTGTATTCCAGGTGCTCCCCCACCCAAAGTTGCATCCCGTTTTGCATCCGGACATTCCCATCCGCGATGACATCGCCGGTGCGTTCGCTGAGCGCGACCTGGTTTGCGATCAACTCCATTCCGTTGTAAGTCACGCGCACCCCATGCCTTCCGTACCAGATCGCGTCGATGGAAGAATACTCAAGCTCGCTCTCCGGGCTTAAGTTGGTGATTTCAACTTCGTTTGTGGAATTGACCGCCTCGGCAGGAGTATTGGACAGCGGATTGGCGAAAGAGTTCGTCTGGCTGAGTGTGGGGACATTCTCAGCCGCGGCCATGCTATATGCGCAACAACTCGCAACGAGCAGAAAAACGGGAGGCAAACTTCGCATCCGGCGCTGAGAGATAAGCAAAACGCCAGCGCAGGGACAAGCGCCAAAGTGCTTTATTTGGCCTTTGCCTTTCCGAATTGCGTTCGCCCTGCCTGTGCGATTCTAGCCGGAAATCATCCCGTTCTGCCGCGCAAAATTAAACAACCCGCCTGCATCCACTACCGGGCGAACTTCCCCGAGGGGTTTCAGCGAATAAACCTTCCCGCTGCTTTGGACGGTCAAGGTCGCCTTATCGAGATCCACGGTCACGATCTCGCCCGTTTTAAGCACGTCGCAAAGACGGTCCTGACATTCCACCGGATACAACTCCCCAGTCGCGACACAGTTCCGAAAGAAAATGCGCGCGAAACTTTCCGCCACCACCAACTGCGTATTGGCCGCTCCCATCGAGATCGGTGCATGTTCACGGGAACTGCCGCACCCGAAATTTTTCCCGGCCACCACGATCGGGTAATCGGTATCCATCTGCCCTTCCTTCACAAAGCGGGTCGGGTAGAGCGACTCGGGCAACCCGCAAAGCGCGTAGCTCCCCAGTTTCTCGTATTCCTCGTCAATGGTAGGCACCAGGTTCAAATATTGGGCGGGAATGATCTGGTCTGTGTCGATATTGTCGCGCACCACGTAAACTGGACCTGTAAAAACCGATTGCATATATCGGGCCTAATCTGTTTTGTGCCCGCCGCTTTTTCAAATAGAATCGCACGAACGACGCCTCTCCGAATTCTACCCCGTGCGCGAAAAACCGCGCCTTGAACCCCCGTTCCTTTGTCGTAAGTTAATAAAGTTGAAAGATATCGCTACAGAGCAGGACATCAAAACGCTGGTCGATTCCTTCTACGCGAAGGTGAACGAGGACGAGATATTAGGCCCGATTTTTAACGACGTTGCCAAAGTGGATTGGGACCATCATCTCCCCACTATGTATCGGTTTTGGAGCACCCTGCTCTTCCGCAGCATGACGTACCGTGGCAAACCGTTCCCGAAACACGCCGTTCTCCCGGTCCAAAAAGAACATTTCGAACGTTGGGTCTCCCTCTTTTGCAAAACAGTGAAGGAGAATTTTGAGGGCCCCAAAGCCGCCGAAGCCTGCAATTACGCGCTCAGCATCGCGGACACCTTCCAAATGCGCCTTGGCATTTTTAATCCTTTCCTCTTCCAGCAATGCGAGGGCGCGCAGCCCAATCCGCTCAAAGTGACTGCGGCTTGATCGCGCGTTGGAAGGGACGCGCGATCGCGCGAATCCCGACCACCGCTCCATAGATGCACCCCATCAGCGCCACATCGACCGGCCCGACTGGATAATCAAACCGGTAAGCAATCCAGAACCCCGCCAGCGCGCAGAATCCGCCGAGCAACGACGAATAGATTGCAAATTGCCGCATGGTCCGCGCGAATATTCGGGCGATCAACGGCGGCAAAATCAAAAATCCGAAGGTCACTAGCGGGCCGACGCTCAACACCGCAAGCGATATGGTCAATCCAATCAGCAGGAACAGCAATCCATCCCAAAGCACAACCTTCTTCCCCAACGTAATGGCCCTCTCACGATCATAGGAGACCAGCATCAGCTCCTTGTGAAAGAGCAACAGTGCTCCCGCAACTACTGCGAAAACAACTGCCGTGACGACCAAATCACGGTCCGCCACCGCGATGATTTCGCCACGAAGTCGGTCGAGCAATCCATGCTCTCCATACGGGTTTTTCACCAGCAGCAAAATGCTCCATGCACCCGCCAGCACATAAGCCGCGCCGATTCGTCCTTCCACACCACCCCGCTCCCGATGCTCCATCCATGATAAAAGCGCAATCGCGCCCAGGGTAAAAATGCTCGCTCCCGCAAAGGCCAGTTGTCCTTCGCTCGTCTCAAAATGAGGAACGAACTCCCATTGGTGAAATGCGAATGCAAACGCAATCCCGCACGAGGAAACCTGCGGCAGCGCCACGCCCATGAACACCAATCGGCGCAGCACAAGATAAACGCCCACCAATGGACAGCCGAACCCGATCAATAAACTGATGTAAACCGAATTCCGCAGCAGGAAGTTCGGATCGAGAATTTCTTTGAGAGTGTCCATTACGCGATCTCCATCAACCGTTCCAGATTGTCCCGGCTCAGCATCATCGAGGCACTGCCCTGCTCAATCCGTCCTTCATGCACCCAGGCCACTTGCTGCACCGATTTTTTGATCGCGCCCAAATCATGATTCACCATCACAATTGCCAGCCCCGACGCATGCAATTCCTTCAGCACTTCAATGATCGACGCCGTCGCCGCCGCATCCACTCCCGCGGTCGGTTCATCCAGCAAGAGCAAATTCGGTTTCGCCGCCAATGCTCGCGCGATCAATACCCGCTGCTTTTGCCCGCCGGAAAGATGTGAGAATGGTCGCCGCGCAAAGCTCGTCGAACCCGTTTGCTCCATGCAATGGCGCGCCCAATCCTTCTCGCCCGACCCAATGAATCTCCCCGGCCCCACCCGTCCGCAAACACCCATCAGCACCACTTCGAAGCTCGACAGCATGTAAATCGGATCGAGCGATTCCTTCTGCGGCACATACCCAATCACCACTTTTCCATCATCCCCAGACGCGAACCGAATCCTCCCTCCAAGCGGCGGAATGATTCCGGCAATCGTCTTCAGCAAAGTCGTTTTCCCGGAGCCATTCGACCCGAGCAAACCCAAAAACGCGTTCCTCGAAATCGCTATATTAATAGCATCGAGAATCACCTTGCGCCCATACCCCACCGCCAGGTTTTCGATCTCCACCAACGTCTGGCTCACGGCTTTCCTTTCAATGCCTTCGCGATTTGCTCAGTGTCATAATCAAACAAATCAAAGTAGGTTTTTACCGACTCGTTCCCGCCAACTTTTTCCGGCAAAACCAGCAACTCGGCCCCAATCGCGTTCGCGACATACTCAGGGGTTTTGCGCGGACGAAACGGCTCGATCAAAATCAATTTCACGCCCTCCTGCTTCGCTTTTGGAATCAATGCGCTAATATGCACTGGCGTCGGCTCAAACCCAGGTCGCGGTTCCAATTGCCCCACGATCACAAGCCCAAACCGCTTCGCGAAATAGTCGTAGGATTTATGATACGTAATTACCTTAACGCCCCGGAACGGCTTCATCTCCTTGCTCCACTTCGCCATTCTTTGATCCAGTTCCCCATTGAATTTTTTCAGGTTCGCGTTGTAAGTCGCGGCATTTTTCGGATCCACCTGCCCGAGGGTCGCGGCAATTTTCTCCGCGATGATTTTTCCATTCTCCGGGTCGAGCCAGAAGTGCGGGTTCCCAGCCGGATGCACGTCACCCATCGAGCGGTCCACCGGGCCTCGCGGCATGTCGAGTAATTGGATGTACCGCCCCAGCACGAGGTGCCCCGGCGCATCTCCAAGGATTTTTGAATTGCGCGCGCCATTCACCAACGGAGGCAGCCACCCAATTTCCAATTCCGCACCGCCCTCAATCAGGATGTCCGCCTGGTTTAACACGCGCACGAAACTGGGCCGCGCATCGACGAAATGCGCATCTTCAGTCCCCTTCGCAATTGTA
>JBQCGE010000555.1:0-4095 GCA_051955955.1 Verrucomicrobiota bacterium | reverse complement strand
GATCCATGGCCAATTTTTGGTGGCGGTTTTTGGGTTTCTGATTTGCGGAGCGTTGATGGGATTTTTTCCATTTAACTTTCCTAAAGCATCCTCATTCCTTGGCGATTCCGGGAGTCATTTGGTGGGTTTTTTAGCCGCAGTGCTTTCGATACTTCCAAACTTCTATTCGACGGAGACGCCAAACCGGCTGGCGGTTTTGAGCCCGCTGTTTTTCCTGGCGGTTCCCCTGCTCGATCTTGTGTGTGTGGTGATTTACCGAACTCGAATGGGGAAGCCGTTTTATATTGGGGACACCAACCATTTTTCACACCGCCTCGTTCGGGCTGGATTTACGCGATCCCATGCGGTGTTGATTTTGCTGGTTGCGAACGCCGCGAGTGGTTACTTGCCTTTTTTATTATTTTATAGGTAAATCAATTCACAAGTGAGATTGCGTATTCCGTTGAAAACGTATGATAACGTCAGGGAACGCCTTATTTTACGGTTCAGGGGCGGGTGATAATTTCGACGGCAGATTTTAAAACCAACACAATGGGAGAATATGAAAAAGGGAGATAAAGCCGCGATATATATAATTGATGACCATCCTTTGCTCGTCCAGGGATTGACCGATTTGATCAACGCCCAGGCAGATATGAACGTGACGGGGACAACACCCGAATGGACGGTGGCGTTGAACCAATTCCAGAAAGAAAAGCCCGATGTAGTGATTCTGGATATCACGCTCAAGAACGCAAATGGGGTTGAGGTATTGAAGAACCTGCGGGTGCATTTTCCCGACCTGAAGGTGTTGATGCTTTCGATGCATGATGAGTCCCTTTACGCGATGCGAGCGCTGAAAGCAGGAGCGCAGGGATATATCATGAAAGCCGCAGCGACAGAAAAGGTGATCACGGCGATCCGGCAAATCCTGTCAGGCGAATTGTACTTAAGCGATGAAATGTCGCGCCGAGCCATGGCGACGTTGGTGGGGCGGAAGAAGGAAGCGGGCGGCTCACCGCTCGAAGATTTGAGCGACCGCGAACTGGAAGTGTTTACCTTGATTGGCGAAGGGCTCACGACCCGACAAATCGCCGATAAACTTCACTTGAGCGTTAAGACCATTGAAACGCATCGCGCCCACATCAAAGAAAAATTGAATCTGAAGAACTCCACTGAACTGGTGCAGCACGCGATTCACTGGAAGAGTTAGTAAAATCAGGTTTGCCCCCCATTGCGGAATCGCTTCCTTTCCTCACATTTGGAGGCTGGGAAGGGTTTACGGATGGAACGAAAAATAGCGATTGGGGCCGAACTTCAGAAAACCGGCGGAGTGCATTTCCGGGTTTGGGCTCCGGAATCAAAAAATGTAGCGGTTGAGTTTGCGCCGAGGAACTCACCTGGCGGGAATCATCCGCTCAATGCGGAAGGGAACGGTTACTTCTCGGGTTTCATAGAAAAAGCTGCCGCTGGCTCGCAATACAAATACAAGCTGGACAGCGGTGCGTTTCCAGACCCTGCCTCGCGCTTTCAACCTGAGGGCCCGCACGGATATTCTGAGGTGGTCGACCCTTCGAAATTTCAATGGACGGACCAGAACTGGAAAGGGTTGCCCAAGGAAAAACTCGTCATTTACGAGTTGCACCTTGGGGCCTTCACGCGGGAAGGGACATGGCGTGCGGCGATGGAGGAATTACCTGAGCTGAAACGGATCGGCATAACGATGATCGAAGTCATGCCGATCGCGGACTTTTGCGGGAAATTCGGGTGGGGATACGATGGGGTGGATTTATATGCGCCGACGCGGCTCTATGGGAACCCGGACGATGTTCGCGCTTTCGTAAATCGTGCGCATGAACTTGGGCTGATGGTGATCCTGGACGTGGTTTATAATCACCTCGGGCCGGATGGAAACTACCTTTCCAAATATTCGAAAGATTACTTCTCATCCAAATATTCGTGTGAATGGGGTGAGGCACTCAACTTTGATGGAGCCAATTCCAAGCCGGTGCGGGAATTCTTTATCTCGAACGCGGGATATTGGATAGATGAATATCACTTTGACGGGTTAAGGCTGGATGCGACGCAACAAATATTCGATGCCTCTGAACCGCACTTACTCGCGGAGATTTCCCAAGCAGCGCGCGCGGCAGGCAAAGGACGGGAGATCTATTTGGTCGCCGAAAACGAGCCGCAGCACACACGATTAGTGCGGCCGATTACAGAGGGAGGCTATGGACTGGATGCGCTCTGGAATGACGATTTTCACCACAGCGCAATGGTCGCTGCCACCGGGCAAAGCGAAGCGTATTATAGCGATTCTCGGGGCGCGCCACAGGACTTTATTTCAGCACTGAAATACGGTTACCTGTCTCAAGGGCAGTATTACTCATGGCAAAAAACGCGGAGAGGCACTCCATCATTGGATCTTTGTCCGCGCAATTTCGTGACGTTCCTCCAGAATCATGACCAGATCTCGAATTCACTTCGCGGGTGGCGACTGCATAAAGTGACGAGCCCGGGGCGGCACCGGGCCCTTACCGCACTGGCTTTGCTGGCCCCTTCAACTCCTATGCTATTCATGGGGGAAGAATTCGCGGCATCCTCGCCATTCCTGTACTTCGCGGATCACAATGCAGAATTGAACCAAATGATTGCCAAAGGCCGGCGGCAGTTTATGCAACAATTCCGCTCAGCAGAAACTGCCGAGGCGCAATCACTATTTCCGACCCCTTCCGATGAAAAAACCTTCGAGGCGTGCAAACTTAATTTATCCGAACGGAAGTCGAATCGCTCAACGTACCAAATGCACATTGACCTGCTCCAATTGAGGCATGAGGAAGCGGCGTTAAACAATCCCGCCAAGCTGGATGGAGCAGTCATTGGGCGAGAGGCTTTTTTACTCCGTTTTTTCTCGAGAGAAGGAGATGACCGTTTGTTGATTGTAAATCTTGGAATGGGGATGTTTTTGAACCCTGCGCCGGAACCGCTGCTTGCGCCTATTCTCGACCATGGGTGGAAGATTCAGTGGTCGAGTGAAAATCCCGCTTATGGCGGAAGCGGCACGGCCCCTTTGGAAACCAAGGCAAATTGGATACTGCCCGCGCATTCCGCAATTCTGTTAGCACCTGATGAAAACAAAGAGCTACCCAACGCAAGACTTAGTCAGAACGATTGAAATCCAGGGGGCGACGGGTCCGGAAGCGGCGCAACTTTTGCAGACGCAATGGCTGGTGACCAATGGACTGGGAGGGTTCGCTTCGGCGACGATCGCCGGGATCGTGAACTGGCGTTATCATGGAATGCTGATCGCAGCGCTCCCTGCTCCACTGGGGCGGACATCGATGCTCAGCCACATTTCAGAATGCGTTCGTTTTCCGGATGGATCGCTGGTTCAATTTGGAGGAACAGAACCGAGCTTTCCAGAAGACAAAGGTCCTTCCACGAATTACCTGATCGAGTTCCGGCTGCAAAACCAGCTCCCGTTTTGGACTTACAATGTGAATGGAATTTTGATCGAAAAACGGATCGTGATGCTTTACCTACAAAACACCGTTCACCTGACCTACACTATTCTGGATGCGGATTCTCGGGTGAAATTGGAATTGCGTCCTTCGATGCACTTCCGTCCCTTTGAAGCGCCTGTGAACCAGCCATTGCTAGGGCCGTACGAAGTGCGGGGGAAAGGCTGCCAGTTTGAAATTCACTCGAATGAAAGTTATCCGCCCTTACGACTGCACCTTTTCGGCGAGTTGAGCCGATTCATCCATGACGGAGGTTCCACGCGGGAAATCTTTTATGAACATGACGCCTTGCGCGGATACGAATCGAGAGGGCTGCTTTGGAGCCCCGGATACTTCAGCGTGGATCTCCCTAAAGAAAAAGCGGCGACGCTGATTGCCTCGACTGAGGACTGGCACATCATGACGGCGCTGGACCCGGAATCGGCCTATTTAACCGAGGTACAACGGCGAAATCGGCTGATCCGGATTGCCTCGCCGGAAGCGCAAAGCGGCGCGGCGGCGGAACTGGTGCTGGCGGCAGACCAATTCATCATTACGCCTGCGGGACGAATCAAGGATGCCGCGCGAGCACGCGCGTCCGGCGATGAGCTGC
>JBQCGE010000554.1:0-2713 GCA_051955955.1 Verrucomicrobiota bacterium | reverse complement strand
AAGCCCGGCCCGGCAATATAGCGGAACTCCGCTTCACCCGGCCGTTCCTGGTAGAACTGCACCGCGTAGAGTCCATCAAATATGCGGTCGTGCATGTTAAATGCGGTCAACGAAATCTTCCGTCCTGTTCCGCTCACCAGGAACTCCTGTTCCCGCCCCGCAACTTCTGAAATCGCTGGCCACGGAAACTCAAGGTTGGAATCGTCCTTCACCACCCGCACATAATCGCCTGTCCGATAGCGGATGAGCGGCATCGCCATATTATGAAACGAGGTGCCAATCACCTCCTGCAAGCCATCCTCGTTCGGAGGGCCGAACTCCACGTAACCATACTGCGGCACAAAATAGAGCAGATCGGTATTTCGCCCCTCCGCCGCCAAAACAACCCGCTCGGAATGCCCATACCAACTATAAGCGCGGCAGTGAAACACCTGCCGAATCAACTCCTTTTGCGGTGCCGTAATCCGTTCCGAACCGCACAAAATCCCGCGCAGAGGCAAATCCCACTCCGTTCCACTCTGTTGCAAATACTCCGCCAACTGAAGAATGGCCGACGGATATACATACAGCAGATCGGGCTTAAACCGCCGCAGCTCGGCAAGATACAGCGGCAATCGTTCAGGCGTTAAATGATAGGAGGAAAGCACCAGCCAATCCCGCGTGGCATCGTAAGTCGAAATTTTGCCCGCTGCCCGGTCACTCGTTACGTAACCCCTCAAAAGCGCCAGGCGCGCTCCATCAAAATAACCGCCCCGCTTCCACATCGTTTCGAGGAACGCATGCTCCTTCGCGCGACTGATCCCTTTTTGAAGATAGAAACCGACAGGAACGCCAGTGGAACCGCCAGTCGTGATGTAAAGCCGTGATTTCGCCGGAACTTGAGTGGATGCAAGCCGATCACGTTGCTCGAGCAAATCCCGTTTCTCCAGCAGCGGAGCGCATTTCAAATCCTCCAGGGAACGAAAATTTTCAGGGCGAAACTTCACCTGAGCAAACCGCTCCTGGTAATACGGACAATATGCGTTCGCCTGGTGAAGGGTTTTGCGAAGTTCCTTCAGTTGATAAGCTTCAATTTCTTCACGAGACCAACTTTCCCCCTCCTCCGCCAGGTTCTTGAACTCGCGATAATTTTTCCCGCGACGAAAGCGTTCCGGAATTCTGCGGTAAGCAAAGCCAATCGTCCACTTTGCGCTTTGCGGCAGGCGATCATAAATCGAGAGCAAGGGATAAAGCTTATCCTCCAGGCTCATTGCAATCAGGCGCTTAATGCGCGGCGGGAATTTTCAATCGCACCGACCCAGCCAAAGTGCGGTTTGAAATTTAACGGTTCCTCAAACGATTCGACCGAGCCGTTCCACTCAGCTTTGTTGGATACAATCTCAATCTTGCTCGGGGTAAATGGAGTGAAATTTAACTCGCGCATGGAATACGCATTTTTCAGCAAGCGAATTTTTTCCCAATCAAAACCCATCACCGTTGCCGCAACGGTATCCACGGCGGTGGGGTGAGTGCCTGCGAGGATAACGCCAGATTTGACCGGGTCGGGTGACATTGGTCCATTTCCTTCACCGCCAATGATTCCATCCACCACTGCAAGGTAACGAATTGGTTTTGAGCGGGATTTTCCTTCACCATCGAAATAAAACAGGCACTTATTTAAATCCAAAACCATTCGCCAGCAGGTATCATTGCCGTGCCAATTTCCGGAACGAACGACTTTCTGGGTGTCGCCAAAATAGAGGCGGCCCGCTTTTTTCAATGGAACAAAAAGCCGAGATAGAGCGGGTTTATCCTTCAGCCAGCGCTTCGCCGCGCCCATCCACGAATGTTCCAGGCGAGCTTTGGTTGTTGCGCGTGGGAATTGATCGCCGCCATCCTCCGGAGTGCCTTCCGTGTGGTGCGGCAGCCAGTTTTTATTGGCATTAATTCCAACAAGATTTTTTAACGCGCAGGTGACGCCGACCTTTTTGTGCGTTTTGAGCTTGGGAAGATTAATGAAGACATCCGCATCCATCGGCGTCCGGCAGAGCAAATATTCATGGCGATCTCCACGATGCCGTTCGTTGGTTTCGGCCATGTCATATGATGCACCGTAGAGTTTTCCCTGGCCGTGGAAATCGACAAACTCACTCGATTCATTTAGCGAAACGTGTGTTTGGCCGAGCGGATCCCCAGTTTGCATCTTTTTTTAAACAACGACTCCGTCCACCGCATGCCATTCTTCAGGACGGAGGTCGAGTATTTCGAATTCCACGCCTGGGAAACTTTCACGGAGGCGTGGAATCATTTCATGAAAACCGCAGTATTCGCTGAGTTTGGCAAAGGATGAATCGTTTTGAGGGGCATCGAAAATAACAACCTTTCCTGCCCCCCGCAAACGCTCCCCTGCCCAGGCAGCAACCGCCTCGATCACCAAAGGGTGTGTCACTACATGTTCCCAATGCCCTGGCCCAGGATGACGCTCATCATGCTCCTTCACCCAATTCGGTTTCAGGACAACTTTGTTGCCGGGTTGAATGAAATCCGGTTCCAGTTCCAGTTTTTCAAGAGCATTGCGAACAGCAGCGAAAACTTCAGTAGAGTGAAGATAGTCACTCTCAGATTTAATGATGCTCACTCGCGAGGAATGGCTCATTTCTATGCCGGTTGAAGTTGGCCTTCTGCCAATGTTAATGGCTCATCCTGTGCGGGTTCACTTGCTTTTACCCGTTGC
>JBQCGE010000553.1:0-6103 GCA_051955955.1 Verrucomicrobiota bacterium | reverse complement strand
AACATGCCCTGTTTTCTGGGCGGCGAAGTTTTTCCCTACCCGGAGCACCAGGCCTATTTCAAAAATGAAATACTGACCCGCATGGATCGGTATCGCCATTACGTCGGCCCGCTCGATGCCCAAAAGAAAAAACGATTTTATGCGAGCGGGCAATGTTTGCTCGCACCGAGCCAGGTCGCGGAGACCAGTTCGCTGGTGGCAATGGAAGCGTTAGCCCATGGTTTGCCGGTTGTGGCTTTTGCCAACGGTGCCCTTCCCACATTGATTGAACATGGGCGGACTGGATTCACCGTCAAGACTACCGAAGAAATGAAGGATGCGATCCTCAACAGCGGAGTTCTTTCCAATGCTGCATGCCGGGAAAGCGCGCGAGCGCGATTTTCGCTGGAGAGAATGATCACGCGATATTTTGAACGTTACGAACAATTGCTGGATGGGTGTTCCGTTAATCCAGAACCGTGCGTCGCTTGAGTGCACCGAGTTGCGCTCGGCGGAAGGACTCGAGGCGATTGCGCGCGAGTGGCGCGATCTTTGGAATCGAAGCAGGGGAACGCCATTTCAATCGCCCATGTGGCTGGTGCCCTGGGCGCGAGCTTATACAGGAGAGAATCTTCTTGTGCTCACGATCCGGTGCGAGGGTCGGCTGGTTGCTGTTGTCCCGTTTTATTTTTGGAGGAAGGAACTATTTCTATTGGGCAACGGGATATCAGATTACCTGGATTCCATTTTGGACCCGGCATTTGAAACGGAAATATTAGGAGCACTGGAAGGGTGGCTTGAAAATCAAAGTTATGCCCAAAAGATTCGGTGTAGTCAGTTATCGGTCAATTCACCACTTTTACGAATTGAGCCCCGGACTTTTTCGAGGAGTGGAGGAAATGGCGATCCCTGTCCGGTATTAAATCTGTCTGGCTGCTCAGAAGATGACTTTGCGCCGCGCAAGCAGCTTGAGAAATTGAGGTACTATCAAAGGCGCGCGGCAAAAGACGGAATGATCAAATTCGACAGAGCGGAGGAGGCGAATTGCGGCGAATACCTGGAACAACTTTTCGAACTTCATCAAGCGCGATGGGCAGAAGCAGGCGGCGGGGTGTTGGCAGATGATGGGGTCCAGGAATTTCACCGGGAAGCAGTGAGCGAATTCGCGAACTCCGGAAACTTACGACTATATAGAATGACTCTTGATTCGAAAGTTATTGCCGTCCTTTATGCCTTCGCAGATGCCAGGAGCAGTTATTATTACTTGAGCGGATTCGACCCTAGGTACGAGAAGCTCAGCCCTGGCACTTTAATTATTGGCCATGCGATTGAACGCGCAATTCGAGAAGGTCATCAGACATTCAATTTTTTACGCGGCCAAGAAAGTTACAAATATGCATGGGGTGCGGTGGACACAGAAACACGCGTTCTGATTCTCTCAAAAACTCAAGCAGCCTCCCGCAAGAGACTTAACGCGCGACTGGAAGAGTGATCCAACTGATCGAACGTGCATTGACTCGGCGCTTTGTCCGGTCGCCATCGAATAAGCTTTGTGCCGTGACGAAAGCGCCCGCCGGTGTAGTGGTCATAGGTAACTTCGACCACTAACTGTGGGTCGAGAGGTTCCCATTCCCCAGAACGTTCGGTTGACCAACGGCTGGGACCGCCCGGGGCACGACCGGTAAAACCGGGTGCTTTCCTGAGCTTTTCGAGCTTTCCAGTCAGATTTTTTTTCTCAGTACTTTTGATTGAAGAAGTATACCCGACATGATGGAGCAAGCCGGCGTCATCGTACAACCCGAGCAATAAGGAACCGACGAGCCTGGAGTGGGTGCCGTAACGAAATCCGCCCACCACACAATCCACTGTTCGAATCTGTTTAATTTTTTGCATGCCGACCCGTTCACCAGAGTGATATGGCTCCGTGCGTATTTTTGCGATAATTCCATCGAGCGTTTCGCCGGGATGAGCAAACCAGCCTTCGGCAACTTTCAAATCAGTGGTAGCGGGTGAAAGAAAAATTTGGCCTTCAGCCGGGAAGAATTTTGAAGCGAAACGTTCCAGCGCAGAGCGCCGGGTCGCCAAATCACGTTCCACCAAAGAATTGCCTTTTTCATCCACCAGCAGATCAAAAGCGATCATAATGGCTGGATGTTCGGCAGCAAGTTTGCGAACTCGGCTCTCAGCGGGATGCAATCGGAGCTGGAGATCTTCAAACGAAAGCTTTGAGTCGATTGGAATGGCAATTTCAGAGTCGATGACGAACTTTGTGCATTTTAGTTTGCTTAAAGCCTCCATCAGGTCGGGGAAGTAGCGGCCTAACGGCTGGCCTGCTTTGGACTGCATGTAAATTTCGTCGCCGTCCCGAAAAGCGAGACAACGAAATCCGTCCCATTTCGGTTCGTACTGCCAATCGGAACCGGTAGGAATTTTGTCCACGCTTTCTGCTTCCATGGGCGGGAATGGGGGCTGGATGGGAAGGTTCATAACAATTCCTGAAGGTTGGCGCGCCCGCTTTCCGATTCCAAAGGAGCCCAAAGATCGCCAAGCTCGGCAATGCGATCGCGAACATTATCGATACGGAAATCTTCGATGCGAAAACCCTGTTTCACCTCGTCCCAGGTTCCGGGAGTCGAGACCGGCGCGAAATGTTTCGGTCGAATCGAATAAACCGAGGAGAGAGTGCGGCCCCATGCGTTCTGGTTGTAATCAACGAGAACATGGCCTTCGGGTCTTTTGGCGACTTTATACTCGGCGGTTACGAGCCGCGGGTACATTTTTTCCATGCTCTGAGCGAAGCGTTTGGCGAATGTCCACACTTCTTTTTGGAGCGGGCCACGAAGAATGGGGACATAAATATGAATGCCACGTGAGCCGGTGGTTTTTGGGTAATTGGGGAGCTTCAAAGCGTCCAGCGCTTCGTGTGTAAGCCAGGCTGTTTGCAACACTTCAGCAATGTCCGCTCCTTTCACTGGATCGAGATCGAAGTGGAGATAATCGGGCCGGTTCACATCATCGCAACGGGCGTACCAGGGATTCAGGTCAATACAACCGAGATTGATCACCCAGAGCAAGGAAGGGAGGTCGCGAATGATCGGAAAATCAATCACATTTCCCGAGGCATGTTCGATGGAACAAATGTCAATCCAATCCGGGCGGGGGACGGGGGCGCGTTTTTGAAAAAAGAATTCAGCGTAAGCTCCGCCGGGGTAACGCTTCATGACCATGGCGCGGTGGGCGATGTGAGGGAGCAGAACCTCAGACACATCAGAATAATATTGAAGGAGGTCCGCCTTGGTGATGCCGAGATCCGGCCAGAACACTTTCCCGAGATTAGTCAGTTTTATCTCTTTGCCGTCGATTTCCAGAACGGTGTCTCCTTCCCTTGGAATTTCCAGGGCGCGAATTCGTTTGGAACGGGGCAGAGCTTTTTTGCTACTGGAGGCGCGATGATATTGCGCGATTCCGGAACCTCTTTTTGCCGCGGTGGTTTTCATCGAGGCGAACCTCCGGATGATTTTTCGTATTCTGCCATTGCACGGGGCATGAATGCCTTTAATCGTTCGATGCGGGTTCCGTTGGAAGGATGGGTGGACATAAACTCGGCGGGTTGTTGTCCGCCAGTTTCGCTCATGCGCTCCCAAAATTTTATGCTTTCGCGGGGATCATACCCGGCGCGAGCCATGTAGAGCAGGCCGATTTCATCCGCTTCAGATTCCTGGTCACGGCTAAACGGCAGGAGCACGCCATATTGAGCCCCGGCTCCGAGCAGAGCCATGAGCGTGTTACGCTTTTGATAATCCATGTCGCTCATGGAAGCCGCGGCACCCATCAGGGCCGTTTGCGCAAGTTGAGAGCGAAAGACCCGCTGAGCGCCGTGCCGCGCTGTAGCATGAGCGATTTCATGGCCGAGAACCGTGGCGAGACCAGCTGCATCCTGCGCGACTGGAAGAATGCCTGTGTAAACCACAATCTTGCCACCGGGCAGGCAGAACGCGTTCACCTGATCACTTTGGACGAGGCTTATCGCCCATTGAAAATCCTGACCAGGTTCGCCCGTTTGCGCGGAGAGCTTTGAAGCAACCGTTTTGACAGTTTCATATTGTGGGCCGGAATCGATGACATTGGCAGTGGATAAGACCTCCTGGTATGCCTGCAAGCCAAGCGCGCTTTCCTGATCGCGAGAGAGTCCAACGTGTTCGGTCTTTCCCGTTTCAGGATTGGTGAAGCGTTCTGATCCGATAAATTGGAAGAGGATAAATAATCCCGCGATGACCAGCGGTGCGATTTTGAGCGTAGTTCTCCCTCGGCTGTTGGCGTACATCAAACCTCCCAGGGAATAGCTTCGCACCGCGAAAAATTTGCGGCAATGCTCCCTGTCTACGGATTGGCACGCAAGGCGGAGCCCTATATGTGGGCGGCCCCCTTTCATTCAGAAATGAATGGTTGTATGATAACGAGCAGGAGGAGCAAAGGTGAGCATGGCTCGGGGAAAAATTAACTGTGTTCGATTCGGGGGAAGTCCTCGGTTTCTTCGGTCTTCGATCTTTGCCGTCAGTTGAACCTGTTTTCATCATGCCAGACAGCACTTTTTCATATCCGCGCCCGGAATATCCACGCCCTGATTTTCAACGCGGAACAATCGATGGATACGATTGGATCAACTTAAACGGTCCCTGGCAGTTTCGATTTGATGCGAACCGTGTCGGGGAAAAAGAAGAGTGGTTCAAATCCGATGACAGCACCTGGCGCGAGCAGATCATTGTGCCGTTTTGTTGGGAATCGCTGGCAGCCTGGGGAGAGAGTGAAGCTGCTGGGAACGAGAACTACTATTCGACTCGGGTTTACCGAAATCCGCTGGAGGTGAACAAGGATAATCACCGTTACGCGCCGCGTCATGAAGTGGGTTGGTACCGCCGGATGATCACCATTCCGGCGAATGAAATGTGGAAAGGAAAGCGGGTGATACTGACGGTCGGTGCGGCTGATTTTTATACCGACTGCTGGTGCAATGGGGTTCACGCCGGGCATTATGAATTGGGTTATTTGCCGTTGGAATTCGATATTACCGATTCGCTTGAAGAACAGCCCGACGGGACCCGCCGCGGGTTGATTGTGATCCGGGTGGAAGACCCGATGGATAACCATGAGCAACCGGTCGGGAAACAGTGGCGGTGGTACACAACCTGCAGCGGCATCTGGCAAACGGTTTACCTTGAGCCCAGATCGCCGACATACATTGATTCCTTCCGGGTGGTAACAGATATCAACCAAGCGACTGCTTCGTTCGAATTCGAGTGTCGAAATGTGCCTGACCAAACGCCACTGGGGATTGAAGTCATGCCACCGCAGGGAGAGATCATTAAGACCCAATTTTTGGTTACAGGAGGACGAGCGACAGGAACGGTTAAGATCCATCCGTTATTTCTCTGGAATCCGAACGAGCCGCATTTATATCACCTGAAATTGCGACTACTAAAAGGCGGGGAATGCATTGACTGCGTGCAGAGCTATTTTGGAATGCGGAAGATTGCGAGTATATCTTCGAGCGAGCCGAACCAGCCGGAGACGCTGGCACTAAACGGGGTGCCGCGATATCACCGGGGTGTTTTGCACCAGGCATATTACCCGGAGGGAATTTATACGCCGGGAGATGTTGAGCGGATGAAGAACGACATCGCCTTCGCCAAGAAAGTGGGGTTCAACTTCATTCGCGTGCATATCAAGATCGAGGACCCGCTCTTTTTATACTATGCGGATACGATGGGAATGCTGTTGATGTGTGACATTCCAAACTTTGGCGAAGGCGGCGATACAGCATTGGGCCGAAAACGCTATGAGGAGATGTTGCGGAAGGCCATTCGGCGGGATTTTAATCATCCCTCGATTTTTTCGTGGTGTTTGTTCAACGAGACGTGGGGCTTTGGCGGGCAGGTGGAGTTTGTAAAGCTCTTCAGCAAAGATCCGCGGGACAAGGTAGGCGCGCCGGCATCCGCTGCCGGAGTAAGCGCGATGAGCCATGAACTGCCGGAAAAGAAAGCAAACGATGCGGCGGAAGCGGCGACAACTCCGGTAAAATTATCAAACCAAAGCTCGCATGCATTCGTGCAGAAAATGTGGGAGG
>JBQCGE010000552.1:0-4009 GCA_051955955.1 Verrucomicrobiota bacterium | reverse complement strand
CAGCACGCGTTCGATCAGGCCGACGAAGCCAACAAGTAATTTTCCAATTACTTCCAACAAAATTCAAAGCGGACCTTCGGGTCCGCTTTTTTCGTTCCTGAATCAAAATCAATTCAACTCTGCTCAGGTGCAGAGGATTGTTGATAACTCCGTCGTAATATAACTAACCTGTTCACAGTGATCTTAACAGGATCAAGTCACGGCATCTCAAAAGTCGCGCAGATTGGTCTATGATCGGACCCTGTTCCCCAATTTGGAATGCTGGGAATGAAGCTTTTTTCCGGCTTATGACAGGATCGTAAAGATGGGCTGGCTAATATATAATCAATTCGCGAATAGGTTTCGGCCTTGCCATAAAAATGCGTCCAGGTAATCCGCATCGGTTCGTAGCGCGGGTTTGGGTTTGGCAATGTGTCCCCCACCCTTTCTGCGGGACGTGTGTCATACAAGCGGGTTTTGCCGCGACCTAAGATCGTTTTTATAGTACGCGTGTCGATCCCATCATTGAAATCACCCAGCACGATTAAATGCCCACGCGGATTTCGGGACAGGAACTGATCAATTTTTTCCCGCAACAAAATAGCCTCTTCTTCCCGCAAGCCTTGCTGGTCGGCTTCAAAAGTCATTCGCTTGGATTTGAGATGGGCAGTTATGAATGTGCAACGAACTTTATCGGGCATTTCGACTTCAATTTCGCTGAAGCCTCGCGCCACATGAAAGCGTTTGCCCTGGTAAAGAAAGTTTTCGTTGGTGTGCGGCTGCCTTCTAATGATCGGGTAACGGCTAAGAAATGCGAGATGGAGATTGGGGTCTGGCCCGCGAGTGAATTCCCAATAAGGGTAATCAAGCCCTTCCGTTTTCAATTGATTGCGCAATTCCAGCAGAGCATTTGTGGAACCGATTTCCTGCAAAGCGAGCACATCCACGCGAATGACCTTGATCCCTTCGCGTATAATTTGTTTGGCCGTATCCGATTTGGGCGGGAGATTAAATACAGAGGTATCGCTATATAATTCCAGATTATAAGTCCCCACCGTGAGCGAACCGCCGACCACTTGCGCAGCAAATAAAAGCGACGCTAAAAGCCATTTCATCCGCGCAGGGTAAAAACGATTCCGCCAGAACCGCAAGCGAGTAACGAACTTATCCTTCAGGCGGCACGGCAAATTGTGGTCTCAAGGTGTTCGCCGCTTGTTGTGCCTCCTCCAATGTCGAAGCGCCATGCAATGCCACTTCGACGTGAAAACCGACAGAAAATTCCAACAGCGCATGATAGACCCCCTCCTTCAAAGAGAGGCCCATGGCCTGGAGCGATTCCATTGGTGCATTCGTTTCAGTCAAGGTGAGTTTGTTTCGTCTTTTGACGGTTCCGGTGGAGAGATGTTCAATTTTCGGGCTGTAATCCTCTCTCAGAGACACAATCTCCTCCTTGGCTTAAGACACCGTAGCGGGAGCTTTGTTGCTTGGCATTAAGTTTTTTATTGATAGAGTAGACTTATGCGTACTGGAAATCCCGCGCTTAACGACAAAGTTTTTCAAGTCACCGACGTTCAGGGGCATGAAGAACGGATGACCCTTAATGGCACGGTGAATCGTGCTGGCTGCCTCATTTTGCTCGTAACGGCTTCGGCGTGGTTTTCATGGTCGCAAAGCACAACCAGCAGCGGCATGGTGACGGCCAATCCATATATGGTCATTGGCCTGTTGGGCGGATTTATCGTGGCGCTCATAACGATTTTCGCCAAAAAGGCCGCGGCTGTTACAGCCCCGATTTACGCCGTTTTGGAAGGCCTTTTCCTCGGGGGACTTTCGGCAATTTTCGAAGCTCGTTTTCCAGGCATTGCCGCCCAGGCGGTGTTCGCCACGTTCGGAACATTGCTGGGTTTGCTGCTGGCTTACCGCTCGGGCCTGATCAAAGCGACCGAGAACTTCAAGCTCGGCGTCTTTGCGGCGACCGCTGGCATTGCCTTGCTCTATCTCGTGAGTTTTGTGATGGGCTTCTTTGGCAAATCCATTCCGATGATCCACGAAGCGACGCCCATTGGAATTGCGTTCAGTGTTTTCGTGGTAATTATCGCTGCACTCAATCTCGTGCTCGATTTTGATTTCATTGAGAACGGTGTCCGTTTCGGCGCTCCCAAATACATGGAATGGTATGCCGCGTTCGGCCTGCTTATCACCCTCGTCTGGCTTTATCTGGAAATCCTGCGCCTGCTCTCGAAGGTCCGTTCCCGCTGATAGCCTCGGCGGAATAGCGGTCACCCACCGGCACTACGCGTTAACTGATCGGAGTGTTTTCTCGAGGAACTCGCGGTTTTCCCGCGCGTTCCTGGTTGTCTCCTCAGCGGTGGATCCAACCGTAACGCCTTCCACCATGATGGGCCCATCAAAGCTGGCCTCCTTCAGTTTGGTGAATACGGCTTTGAAATCCACTTTGCCGCTCCCAAACTGCGACATCACCTCGCCTTTTGGGCCGGGACAATCCTTCGCGCAAAAACCGGTGACATACTTTGCAATTGGGTTTAATTCAGCCACCGGATCTTTGCCGGTGTAGTAAATGATATTTCCGGCATCATACCAGATTTTGAAGTTCGGTTCTCCAACCTTCTCGATGCATCTCAGGATCTCCTCCGAGGCTCCACTCCCGCCGCCGTGCGGTTTCATCACCAGCCGAATTGAACGCTTCTCCGCCTGCGCCGCCGCATCGCTCATCAGCTGATAAAATTTTTCGTAATGCTCAGGTTTATCGACACCGAAGGTGAGCATGTATTGCAATTCCATCCGCGCTGCGTTGTCGATTTGCTTGCGGACGTCCTCGATCAAATTCTCCAGAGACGCATCAGGTTTGAAGCGAATTGCGGTCATGTTGACCTTCAACCCGCGCGAGTGAATCCGTTTCTTCAATTGCTCAAGATACGCAGGAGTTGCGTTGCTGGAAGTAAAGGCTTCGCCCTTGTGCGACGAGAGCAAGCCCGTCCATTTATAACCTGCCTCCGCAATGCCATCGAGAGCCTCATCATAACTCCACTTCGTCCATGGTCGATTAAAGCAGCCAATCGGCCACGTTGACGGATTTGAGGCGAATATGCTCCTACTCTGGGCAGCAGAAAGGAAGCTCGCGACAAGGAGGCTCTGTTTGAGGAAGTGGCGGCGGTTCATGCTTCTTTTTAGCCCTGCTTGAAGTGGGCCGAAAGATAAATTTGCATTTTCCGGGCAATCAATAAATTGGAATTGTGAAGCGCACGGTCCGCTGCCCAACCTGCAAAAAACAAGGCGAATGGTTCGAAACCAAATACGGCCCATTCTGTTCGGAACGCTGCAAATTGGTCGATCTCGGCAAATGGCTCGGCGAAGAAAATAAAATCTCGGAACCACTCCGCCCCGATCACTTCCGCGGTTACGATAATCTTCCCCCAGGCGAATACCTGGACGACCCGGAAAACGACCGATAGATCTCCTCCCCCTTTAGTGCGATGTTTCAAAGCAGGGTTGAATAAGCCGGATTGGCTTTGCATAGTGCCGTGTGCCGCCATCACGCCTACATCTCAGACTAAAACCCGCCGCTGAATCCACAGTGCGGGGCGGCCACCCGTGGGTTTTCGCCGGGAGCATTCGTGAACAGTCGCGCGCAGGCGAAGCCGGCGAACTCGGAATCATCTTCGATCGCAATAACAAGTTCCTCGCGATTGGATTGTATGATCCGGACTCCCCGATTGCCCTGCGTGTTTTGCATTCTGGGAAGCCCGTGCAAATCGACGAGAATTGGTGGCGGGAGCGTATAAGGGCAGCGATTCAATTTCGCCAATCGATCTTTAAACCTGGAACTAACGCCGCGCGATTGATTAATGGCGAGAGTGACAACTTTCCCGGATTGGTACTGGATCGATATAATCAAACCTATGTTTTGAAACTTTATACCCGCTCCTGGTTTCCATGGCTGCCGCAGATCTCTCGTCTAATTCAACATGAACTATCTCCGACTTCCTTGATTCTGCGTCTCAGCCGGAAT
>JBQCGE010000551.1:0-5206 GCA_051955955.1 Verrucomicrobiota bacterium | reverse complement strand
TGGAGGTAGGGAGCCTTTGGCAGAATGCGTGTAGCGAAGAAACGTTCGCGGCTTGTGCGTTCCTTGCCGCTTTTATTTCGCCCGTGGGAACTGATCCAATAGATCACATCTCCGACCCGCGCGGCACCTTCAATATCCGCTTCCGGACTGTTCGCCTGAACTTCGAGAAAGGCATCCAGCCGCAAAGTAGCGACCGCGGAACCTGGTTTATCAATGGGGTAAACGCGGAGGACGTTCAGCTCATCATCGGCGGCGACGAATAAATTGGATGAAATGGCGACACCGGCGGAGGCATCACACATCCCGGTGTAAATCAGGCTTTTGGACACCTGCGCAGCATGGGATGCGGCACAAGCCAGCCCGAGGAGCGCCACCCCGAGAAAACGAACTGCCGTACTCATGACTGATTAGACGGCTGGGGTGGACAAAAGGTTATTGAATTTTTTGCGCGCGGAAAAATTCCTTTTTGCTGCCTGTTGTAATGACTGCATTGGTGCCGGTGACTGGCAAACCGTAGTTCTGCCAGGCTGGATTGGCGATATTCGTGGTGCTCTGGATTTGATAAGTGCCAGAGACGCTGAAGGTGATGGTCGTGACACCCTGGGCGCGTTTGATGCCGAGCGTAAAATCGCCTGCTGGAGGCGTGGTGCCAATTCCACCCGCACTGGCTGCACCGAGGGCGGCGACTGCTTCCGGGGTCAAAACTTCGGAGCGGAACTGGATACTGTTCACATATCCAGGGGCGGTATCGAAATTATTATCGGTGAAGAGCAGGAACGTGGGCCGGAGTGACCATTCGCTATCCACGGTGGTGTTCAAGCTTTGGCTGCCGACCGGCGCGCCATCAATATAGTAACTGGCGAGGTTATTCGTGACATCGACGGTTATGGCGAGGCGCTTCCAGGTGTCGGGCGGCAATTCGCCAAAAAAAGCGGACCCGAACCCAACTCGATTGAGGGGGTTAATGAGTATCTCAGCATCATCGCTCGCGTCATTGGAGCCGGTTTGGAGAATACTGCGCCAGCTTCCATCACTTTCGGAGGGAAACATGATATCCATGATGAGCGAATATTCATTCACATTTGTGCCGCCGCCGTTTGGTTGGGCACCGTGGGTGACGATATAACCCTGGTCAGGCGCGGCGCCCGGGAAGCCCATGACATGCGCTGTCTGGCCGGCAATATCGAAAATTTTGAAAGTAGTGGCGGCACTGGTGGTTGTGCCGTTCAGGTATTGCAAGGGTTGGCCGACCGTGGCGCTCAAGTCACCATTATCGAAATCCCATTGTCCGATGGTGACATTTGTGCCGGCATCCGCGGCTTTCCCAATCACCAGGGTACAAGCCGCGGTGATGCATGCAAAAATTTGAAATGCTTTCATTTCGCTCCTCAATTGCTTTATCGAGGCAGGATGCCATAAATCCGATTTAAGGAAAACCGTTTTCGCAAAAACAATTTTCCGAATGAAACGGGGGTGAGAGTGTCCAATTTGAAGAACACCATGGGCCAATGCTAGTTTGAAGTGGAACAATGAATAGGTTTCATGGAAAGATAGGCCATTAACGATGCCGGAAAAGACCATATCTGAAATACATCGAAGCGTCCGAGAGTTATACGACAGGGGCAATGCGGCGATTCAGAAGAAGAATTACGATTACGCGATAGCCATTTATAACCAGGTGCTCCAGCAGGAGCCGGCTTTTTATCCCTGCCGGGAGGCGCTGCGCGCGTGCCAGTTCGCGAAAGCGGGATCTGGCGGCGGGTTTTTCAAGAAGGTTTTTGGAACGGCGAGCGCATCGCCACTCCTGGCCAAGGCACAAATTCAATTGCGGACCAATCCCGAAGAGGCATTGGCCACCTGCGAGCAGATTTTGAATAATGACCCGAACAACGGGGCGGCAAATAAAATCCTGGCAGAAGCGGCCATGCAGCTTGGGTTTCCAAAAACGGCGGTCTTGTCGCTGGAAATTTGCTTTAAGAATTCGCCACGGGACACCGACGTTGCGATGCGGCTGGGAGAAGCTTTGGCGCAAGCGGGGCAGATTGATCGAGGGGAAAAGATTTACGAGGACTTGAAACGGGCGAATCCTGGCGATCCGGAAATCGACCAGGCACTGAAAAATTCGGCGGCGAAACGGACGTTGCGGGAAGGCGGTTACGACGCGCTGGCAGGCGGGACTGGGAGTTATCGCGACATCCTCAAAAACAAGTCCGAAGCGGCATCCCTGGAGCAGGAAAACCGCACGGTGAAATCGGCTGATGTGGCGCAGGATTTGATTGCGCAATATACCGCGAGGCTGGAAAAGGAACCGGGCAACCGACGTTTGCTGCGGAGCATTGCCGATTTGCATGCGCAACGCAAAGAGTTCGACAAAGCGCTGGCGATGTATGCCGAATTTACACAGCAGGAGGGAGAAGCTGATCCTTCGCTGGAAAAAGCGATTTCCGAAACACGCATTCGCAAAGCGGAATATTTCCTCTCGCAACTCGATCCCGCAGCCGGCGATTACAACGAGCAACGCGCCGCGCTGGAAAAGGAACTGAGCGACATGCGGGTGAGCGAAGCGAAGAGCCGCGTCGAAAAATATCCGAACGATCTGCAGTTCCGATTTGAATTGGGAAAAATTTATTTCGAAGCGGGACGGATTGGGGAAGCGATTCCTGAATTGCAAAAGGCGCAGGCGAACCCCAACCGACGGATTGCAGCTTTATATTATCTCGGGGAGTGTTTTGCGCGACGCAACATGTTTGACCTTGCCGCGAAAACGCTTCAGACCGCTTCCGGTGAAAAGGTGGGGTTTGATGACGAAAAGAAGCAACTGATTTACGCGCTCGGCCTCGTTTACGAAAAAATGGGGAAAGCCGAGGACGCGATCAATCAGTTCAAGCAGATTTACGAAGTGGATATTGAATACAAGGATGTGGCGCAGAAAGTGGATGCTTATTACGCCAACTCCGGCAGTTAATTTCAACTGAAAGGACGCGCCGAATAACCCTGTCGGCGCGTCCCGGGTTGCTCTTCCTTCGTGCTCTCCTCAGGCTAAAGATTTTCGCACCAGTTGCATGATCTTCTTGCGGTCTTCGGAACCGTGAAGCTGCGCTTTGGCCGATTCGATCGCACGGTGAACTTCTTCGTGCGAACGATTCGGAAACTGGCGGTGAATATACTCAATTTCGTACGGTTCCTCAGATATCAACTCCCTATCTCGATTGTGTCTCATGGCGAAAATCTCGCTGCTAAGCGCGGCCAATTCCATGAGGCGAACGCCGGGCAGAGAACTCATCGAAACACTGAAAGCTGCCTGTAGAATTGGACAGGCGAAGACTCGAGATAAATGGAAATACTTTACTTTGTGGTGGTTACTCCCGTTGAAACCACAAGTATGCTTTTTTTGTGTTCTTTGGGTTGACTATACTGAATTTTGCGAGTTATCGTTCGCAGTATGAACGAACCAACAGAAACACGAAATCAGGAATGTTCCGCAGGATCGACGCGGAGCTTTCACGAGCTGAATGCTGAAATTCTCATCCAACTCGGAGAGCGGGTGCTTGGATGCATTCGGAGCAAAGAGGGCGATAAAGCGCAGCAAAGGTTGGGTTTTTATCATGGACTGCTTGTGAGTCACCTGAAGGTTGCAAAGCCAGAAGTGAAGGATGAACGGAAACAGGCACCGGAGACTATCCAGGATCAAATCTGGGATCTGTTTTCCATTCCCGAAAGCGAGCGGGCCCGGCGGCGGTCGCAGTCGGTTCAACAAGCCTAACCCAGTCCGCGCGCCCGGTCACTGATTGCAGTGATCGGGCCTGCGGACATCCCCAAAACAGGAGGATGCGATGAACAACTTCGGGAATTGCCCATGGTTGAGAGACTTTGGCTTTTTTGATTATCAACTGGCGTGGCTTGCGGGTGACTCGCGTTTCAAAATCGGGCTTTGGTCGCGACAATCGGGCAAAGATTTTTGCGCGGCGGCGGAGGCGGTATTCGATGCTTTAACCCATCCAGGCTCAACCTGGATTGTGCTGGCGGCGGGTGAGCGCCAGGCGCTGGAATCAATTGCGAAAGCGAAGGATTGGGCGCGGACGATGGACTTGATCATCGATGCCTATTGTGAAGAGCGCGGCTCTGCATGGAAAGGAGGAGCCGGGGCACTCTTAAAGAGCGCGGAAATCGTTTGGGCGAATGGGTCGCGCTTCATCGCTCTTCCGGCGAAGCCCGAGACCGTGCGCGGATATTCCGCCAATCTGATCCTGACTGAATTCGCATTTCATGACGATCCGGAGGGAATCTGGCGAGCGATCTAGCCGAGCATTTCCAAGTCGCTCAAAGGCGGCGAAAAGAAGCTGCGCATCATCTCAACGCCGAACGGAATCGGGAACAAATTCGCTGAGTTGTGGCATGGGGCGGAAGGATATTCGCGCCATTTTACGGATATTTACGCGGCGGTGCGCTCCGGGTTGCAACTGGACATTGAACAGTTGAAGCGGGGGCTGAACGATCCCGAGGCGTGGGCACAGGAGTACGAATGCCAGTTCCAGGATGGTCATTCGGTTCTTCTACCGTATGACCTGATCGAATCGTGCGAAGCAGAAGAGGCGACGGAGAACATTGGGCTGGATGAACTCGCTGCTTTAACGCGCGCGAGTGGGCAGGAGCTATTCATTGGGGTTGATTTTGGACGCAAACATCATCTGACCGTTGCGTGGATATTGCAGAGGCGCGGTGCGGAATACATCACACGCGAGGTGTTGGCGCTGAGAAACCTGAGCACGCCGGAACAAGTGAACCTCCTGGCTCCCAGGATACGACTTGCAACCCGGGTGGCCATGGATTTCACCGGGGGCGGAATTGGTTTGGGTGATTACCTGGTGCAGGAATTCGGCGAGTGGAATCCGGACGGAAAATCGCAGGGCAAAATTGAACTGTGCCAATTCACGACCAAATTAAAGGGGATGCTGTTCCCGCGCTTGCGAACCGCGCTGGAAAAGCGGGAGGTGAGGATACCGAGATCACGGGAAATTCGTGAAGATTTGCACGCGATTCAACGGATCCATTCGATGGATGGGCAGATCAACTATCGCTCAATCCAGAGCGGAGATGGGCATTCGGACCGCGGCACGGCGCTGGCACTGGCGTTGCGAGCGGCGCAGGAGCAACCCGCGCCCGCCACGCTGGCAACGAGCTTTGAAGTGCCTAACCTTTCGCCAAA
>JBQCGE010000550.1:0-3292 GCA_051955955.1 Verrucomicrobiota bacterium | reverse complement strand
GAAAGTGTCTGTTCTCTTTACTGACCGCAGCGAAGCCGCACTAAAGCTTTGGAATCGTGATGGGAAAGCTCATATGGAGCGTTTGCCGTAAGAACATAGGGATCTCATCGAAAAACTGAATCCGGTCCGTTGAGAGGGGAGAGATTTCGTTTCACAAACTTAATCCATCGGACACTGAAAGGATTAATCACAAACTTATCCCGCAACCAACCCCAAAAAATCTGTCGCGGTGATAATTCGAGTTCCATGGAATTCGACCAGGGGCAACAGATGCTTTTTATCGCCGGTGATAATGTAGTCAGCTTCTGCCCCCAAGGCACACTCCAGGATCATTTCGTCGTCGGGATCGGTTGTTGCACCGGTGGCTCGCTCTGATGGGAAAACGAGCAAGGCGGATCCTGCCAAGGCATCAGCCCATTGCACCGGTTTGCGGTTTGGGTATTCCAAACGCAGTTCTTCCAAAACTTCGTGATATTCGGCAAGAACCTCGGGGCTGACCACGGCATCGCATCTGCCTTGCGCCCAGGCAACGAGGCAATCGAACGGCGTGCCACGCCAAAAGCATGCGCTGGCGACAATATTGGTGTCGAAAACCACCTTCATTTCCGTCGACGACGGACGCGTTCAATGGCGCGAGTGACGGCGGATTCATCATGGGAAGTCATTTCGGGCAATTCACGTCCTGCCAAAATCAGGGAGCGCACTCGCGCCGGAGTCAGGGGGTGGCGTTTGCGCATGATAATCAATCCATTGGCATAACCCACATCAAGTTGATCGCCTGCTTTGATCTGCGCCTGTTCGCGAATGGATTCGGGGATCACTGTCTGGCCTTTGACTGAAACTTTCGCAACCATGAAGTAAGACTAGCCTTACTGCAGCAGGAATCAAGCAAACCGAAAGCTCCGCTGGGGGCGACCTTTTCCCGCGAGATCGCCTGTTTACATGCAATTTTTTGCTCTCGACGAGGTTTGCTGATTTAGACCAAAATTGGTATAATAATGGTGGATGAGACGAGACGCGAAAAACCGCTCTTCTGGATCGGCCGCTCCTATGAGGATCTGCTCGATTGCCCTGAGGAGGTACGCCGCACGTTCGGGTTTGCGCTGGGCCTGGCGCAACAAGGTGGCAAATTCATTGATGCCAAGCCTCGGCGGCGCCGGGGTGCTCGAGGTCGTCGAGGACTGGCAGAGCGATACGTTCCGCTGTGTTTACTCGGTCAAGTTCGCCGGGGCTGTGTATGTGCTGCACACCTTCCAGAAGAAGTCTAAAATCGGCAGCAAGACTCCGAAGCCAGAGATCGACCTGGTCAAGGAACGACTGAAACGAGCGGAAGAACATTATCGGGAATGGAGCACCAAACAGAAAAAGGAAATCTGATGAAAACTCAAGAAGCTGTACGTCAGAGCGGAAAAAATATTTTCGCGGATCTGAAATTGCCCCAAGCGGAGGAACTCAACGCGAAGGCGCAGATCGCCTACCGCATTTGTGGCATCCTGGAGGAACGCAAGCTGACCCAAAAAGCCGCGGCGGAACTGCTTGGCACGGACCAGCCAAGAGTGTCCGCGCTGCTTCACGGACGATTGGAAGGATTTTCTTCCGACCGCCTGTTCCGCTTCCTCAACGCACTCGATCAGGAGGTCGAAATTGTTATCCGCCGCGCGAGCAAAAAAAGCCGCCACGCTCCGGGCATTCGTGTTCTGGTGCCCGCGTGAGCGGTGTAGGGCCATTGATCGGAGGATGATAAGGAGTTTCGCCGGAGCCTTCCGGGATTGAGAATTACAATTAAAATGCAGGCGTAAGCCGAGAGGTTTATGAATCGGGCCTTTGGCCCTTAGGGAATTTTTTCGGGCTGTTCGAGGCCAGGCCGTGGCCTGGGCGGGTATAGGCGTGGGCCTTTGGCAGTAGCAGTGGTGGGGTGTTGTTCAGGTTTTCGTGAGCATCAGGAAGAGGCCGGCACAGACCAGAGCGAAGCCGAGGAGGTAGCGGGCGGAGAATGGTTCTTTCAGGGCGAGGAGACCAATGGCGCTTGCAACGAGGAGCCCGCCGAGACGAACGAGAGGTGAGCCGAGGGAAACGGGCGCGCCGTGTCGGAAGGCGGCGTACATGCCGAAGGTGACGAGGGAGAAGAATACGCCGACGCCGATGGCATAGAGGTATGCGATGGGACGGATTTCGGAGAGTGGGGCGCGCCGGGAATCGAACGCAAACCAGACGAGGCCGGTGACGAATGGAACAGAGCCGTAGAGGAGCATGCCGAGGCTATCTGGAATTTTTCCGGCCGCGAGTTTGACCAGCACGTCAGCGAGTCCAAGCGCGAGCGCGGCGGCGGAGGCGTAAAAAATCCATGTCATGTTGCATCTTTGACTGAGGGGTGAGCTTGCGGCAAGAGGGGGGAAAGCCGAGGAGTGATCAGAAGGTTAAGAGATGGGGGTTGGTTTCAAACTCTGCGCCACTTACTTGTGAAAAAATTTGAACTTGCAATCGCTGGGGTTCGTCAACCATTGTGAGTCAGCGTGATTAAACGGTGCATAGCAGCAACACTTTGCCTGCTCTTTCTGAGCGCGAGCACTGTTTTGGCTGCGGTTCACAAGCATTCGCGCGCAGCGACCTCGGATATTCATTGCGCGGCTTGCACGTGGCACGCGGAGTGCGCGTCGGACGTTCCGACCGTCGGGCAGGCTTTGCCGATTCCGGCGTTTACGTCTGTCGCCGTTAATTCTGATTCCGTTTCGATCTGCCTGATCCGGCAGTTGCTTCCTTCCAATCGCGGTCCTCCATCCCGCCTCGTTTAGTTTCCAATTCGTTGCTGGCTGAATTTCGCAAGATGTTTGGCTGGCTGTTTTCGTTTGTAATTCTTTGCCGCGAGTGCGGCGTGGAAGGGGTAATTGTGAAAAAATTTTCTATTATCGTTTTATTTGGATTGATGGTGGTGCCTGGTTCGATGCTGGGCGCGGAACAGAGTGTGGATATTGAAGCATTGAAGCGTGAGTTGCGCGAACTGAAGCAACGAACGCAGGATCTTGAGAAAAAGCTGGAGCAAATAGAGGTAAATACTGGAGCCGGGACGGCCAATATTAGCTCGAATGGCTCTACCAATGGTTCCAGCGCGCTGCCGGCAACAGCCAGCCCAGAGGCTCCAGCGCAACCTTCGGCCCCGGCCCCCAATGAAGGCTTGGTTGCTCCTGGGAATCCCGCGATTGCGGAAGTGCCGGAGGTGGGTGCGCCGAATGCATGGTCTCCGACACAGCCGATCGGGATCGGTTCATCAAAAAACTTCATCAATATTTCCTTC
>JBQCGE010000549.1:0-13675 GCA_051955955.1 Verrucomicrobiota bacterium | reverse complement strand
CGCAGATACACCCAGGAAATGATCCCCTTTATCGGACCGCAAATTGACGTGATGGCTCCAGACGTTGGGACGAATGAGCAAACGATGGCCTGGATGATGGATACCTATTCCATGCAGGTTGGGCATAGCGTTCCAAGCATTGTGACAGGAAAACCGGTTGCACTGGGAGGCTCATTGGGACGACGCGAATCAACCGGCAAAGGAGTGGCCTATCTGATTAATCGCGCAACCGACACGCTCGGGCTGCACGCAAGTGAATGCAGGGTCGTGATTCAGGGATTTGGAAACGTTGGATCGGTAGCGGCGTTCGCACTGGCGAATTATGGATTCAAAGTAGTGGCGGCGAGCGATGTAAATGGCGGAATATATAACCCGAAAGGGCTGGATACATGGGCCTTAAGTGCGCATGTGCAAAGCACGGGGAGCATCGCGGGATTCCCGGGAGGTGAGCCGGTTTCCAATGAAGATTTGTTGACCTTGCCATGTGAAGTCCTGGTCCCCGCTGCCCTGGAACGGCAGATCACCGGGAGCAATGCTTCCAAAATTCAATGCCGGATTTTGGCGGAAGCCGCGAATGGCCCGACCACGCCCGAGGCGGATCGGATTATCAACGAACGCCCGGAAATTTTTGTGATCCCCGATATTCTCTGCAATGCGGGCGGAGTGGTGGTCTCTTATTTCGAATGGGTTCAGGATTTGCAGAGCTTTTTTTGGACGGAGCAGGAAGTGCTCGACAAACTCTATCGCATCCTGGAAGGCGCGTTCGTGCAGACACTCACCCTGTCGAAGAAGGAAAAAATCCCAATGCGTCTCGCCGCGCTCTCGATTGGGGTCAATCGAGTCGTAGAGGCAAAACGGCTGCGGGGACTTTATCCGTGATCAGGCGACTGGTTCGTGCGAAGCTTCGGCAAGCTCCTTCCAGAGATACGCGCCCATCAACATTCCCTTTTGGTAACACTCCAGGCTGAACCGTTCGTTTGGGGAATGGGCATTGTCCTCGGGCAGAGCGAGTCCAAGCAACAAGGTATCCGCATTCAGGATTCGCTTGAACTCGTTCACAATGGGAATTGAGCCGCCCTCGCGGAGCAGCACCGGTTCGGCATTGAACGCCTTACGCAGCGCATTCAAGCCAGCAGTTGCAGCCGGGCTTGTGGGCGAGAACAGGTAAGGTTCGCCACCGTGGCCGCTCTTGATTTCGATTCGCACCGTGGGCGGACAATTCTCGCGCAGCCATGTAGTGACCGCTTCGCGAATCTGGGCGGGATCCTGGTTTGGAACGATGCGACACGTCACCTTGGCGCGTGCCCAGCTTGGAATAATCGTCTTGCTCCCCTCCCCCTGGTAACCGCTGGTGAGCCCGTTAATTTCGAATGTAGGCCGGGCGCTTCGTTGATCGTTTACGGTAAAACCTTTTTCACCAAACAACTCGGGCACCCCGAGGAAATCGCGGTATTCCTCTGCATCGAAACGCAGCTTCGCAAATTCGTTCCGCTCCAGTTTGCTCAAAGGCAGAACTCCATCATAAAAACCGGGAATGTTAATCTTGCCATTTCCGTTGCGGGCCTTCGCGAGCAGTTGCGAGAGGGCCATGGCTGGATTATCGACGGTACCACCAAAAATTCCTGAGTGTAGATCCCGGGATGGGCCGTGAAGGATAATTTCGAACGCGACAATCCCGCGCAAGGCGTACGTAAGCGCTGGCTGGTCGAGGCTGGGAATGCCGGTATCCGAAATCACAACGCCATCCACATCGAGTTGCTTGCGATTCTTTTGCAGGAAGGTGGCGAGATTTGAACTCCCGACCTCCTCCTCGCCTTCAATAAGGAATGTGACGTCGCACGGGAGGTCGGTGCCGGTCTGGCGATAGGCTTCAATCGCGAGCAGATGCGCCATGTGCTGGCCCTTGTTATCGCTCGCTCCGCGCCCGAAAAGGACGTTCCCCTTCAACCGCGGTTGGAACGGCGGCGTTTTCCACAACTCAAACGGCTCCGGCGGTTGAACATCATAATGCCCATAAACGAGGTAGTGAGGCCGCCCTTTCCGGCGTGGGCTGCGCGCCAGAACCACAGGATGCCCTCGCGTGGGAATGATTTGAGATTCAAGTCCTGCCGTGCGGGCGCGCTGAGAAATCCATTCCGCGCAACGCTGCATATCGGTCTTATGTTGAGGCTGGGCTGAAACGCTGGGAATGCTGACATACTCAATCAGCTCCTGAACAAAACGTTTCTGGTTTTTTTTGAGGTAGGCTAGGACTCGTTCCATTAAATTACTTTTTCTTTTGCAATCCACGAAGCAGATCGAAGGGACTGAGCGGTTCGTTCGCGGCGGGAGCATTCGTTGCCGGCTGATTGGTGGAGGTGGTGGAAGAATTCGTCGGGTTATTGTGGCCCTGGTTCAAAAGCCCCCCGAGACTCTGGAATAATCCGGCAGCGGGGTTGGGGTTTGCATTCGTGCTGGCGCTATTCGTGCCGTTGGTTGCGGCATTTGCATTTGGGTTGAGCAATCCACCCAGGCCTTTGAGCAAACCAGCGGCTGGGCTGGCATTTGTGCCGGCCGAATTAGTTCCCTTCTCTCCTGTTAAAACATTGCCGAGCGTACCAAGGACTTTCTCCGTTTTTTCGCTTCCAATACCAAGAGCCGCCGCTTCCTTCAGAGCCGCTCCAAGCAGAGCTGTTTTATTAATGTCTGAGCGAGGGTCGCCAATTGTTCCTTTGACCGTCACGAACTGCGGTAATTTCGCGAACTTCGCATCCGGTGGAGTATTTCCTGCCATTTTGATTTTTTCAGCAAGTCCCCGGGCAATGGAAAGGTTAATTGGAAGATTTAACGTAGAATTCGTTAGCACATCAGCAATCGAAATTGTTCCAGCACTTTCCGCGAAAAAAACATCGGATTCGACTCCCAGATGCTTTAATCGAATTTCGCCGTTGCCGATGTCGGTTTGTGCACTCACCCAGTTGATCGGGCTTTGCACCAACTCTGGCGCATTGAGCGCGATCGAAATTGGCACCATGATTTTTTTCAATTTGGGACCGAGGATCTGGTAATTCAGATTGGTCAAATTCAGATCCGCATTCCCCCCAAGTGATTTCTTGAGACTGGCCCCAGTAGTGCCCGCTCCTTTAATGCTGGCGTTTGCCTCAAAAGTCCCTTGAAGTTGATTCACATTATTGGTGTTGAAAGTGTTCGCCAGAGGCGCGAGCGGCACCTGGTTTGCGCTAAACGCAACATCGTAAATGTAGCCAGGCACACCCACGTTGAACGTGCCGGTCAGATTCACGGGACCGCCGTTTAAGTTAAACTGAAACGGTTTGATCGTTACAATGTACGACTTGATCGAGACGTTGCCCACCCAATTGGAAATGGCAACTTCCCGCAGATAAAAGCGATCGATTTTAAGGTCCGCAGTGAGTTCCTGGAACGGGAGGTTCATCGCGGCTGGTTCTTGATTTTTTGCCGCGACTGCCACAGGGGCAGTTGCCGGCGATTGAGCTTGCGTGGTAGTCGCAGCGGCGTTGGTACTTCCCCCAGCGAACATGTTGTAGAATGGAGTTACATCGAGAGATTCAGAACTTAACGCAATTTTGCTTGGGGCCGGATTAGTTTTGGAGAGATCGATTTTTCCTTGGAGCTGAAGCAGGTTCTTCGCGCGATCCGTCGGCGAAAGTTGCAGAGCGAGTTTGCGCAAGTCGATTGCCTGCTCACGCATGCCGCCATCCACGGTTAATTGCAAACTGAGTGGAGTGCTGGGCAATGTTCCAGCCTTATCCTGCACAACCCACTTATCAACTTTCACATCGGCCTTGATCGATGTTTCCGCAGCAGGATCAAGCGTGGCGGTCCCCGACGAATTGAGTGAAATGGAAACGAGTTTGTTCTCCCCGAGTGAAGGAGCCAGCAGCGGCCGGAAAGTATTCTCGTTTAAATCAACTGTCTTGAACTCGAACTGCCCTGATTTCTTATCCAAATTGTAGCGGCCTTTTAAATCGAGGCTGCCACCCGCATCGAAACCCTGGCTGAACGTCGCGGAGGCGCGGGCGATCTCGAGCACGTTTTCCGCGATGCTGACATTATACTCAAATGCAACCTGGAACTGTTTGAAGCGATAATCACCATAACCACCCGTGAATTGTTCGATTCCCAGATTTCCCGTCGCGACCTTCTTTCCAGCATTATCACTGTAAGTCACGCTCAGTTTCAAATTCCCCGCGGAAGCGTTCGCCCCTTCAACAGGCACGAGCGCGAGCAAATTCGAAAGCGCTCCAGACCCGGAAACCTGGGCACTGGTTTCTTTCGTTTCGAGTGAATAACGCGCCGCGCCATTTGCCTCAAGCAGAGCCGCATTATTCTGCGTGAGTGAAAGTTTGAAATCGGGAATGTTGATCAGCTTCAAATCCTCAACCGTGCCATTCGCCTGAAAGTTCACCGTCGCATGATCGATTTTGTTGCTGCCGAACTGGGCGCTCAGGTTGGAAATCGTGGAAGCAATTTCAGTGTTCAGCATTTTGCCATCCTGCCTTGAAGTCACCGACACACGCGAGTTGACCAGCCCAGAACCGATGTTCGTGCCAAGGACAGGTTTCCAATCGGCAAGGTTGAAGTTCGTGAGCACCAGGCCGAGCGCCGCATCCTTATAGCCTTTCACCGTCTGGCCCCAACTCAAGTTCATTTGCCGGTCCAAATTAGCAGATAGGAATTGCTGCCCTTCGCGGCTGGCTCCCAGGTTCAGGCGTTCCAGCACGGCCGATTTATCCGCGAGATTCACCGAAGCCTGATAATCGAGATTAAGGTTGACGGAAGGCGTTTTCATAGCGCCCTGCGAAATCGAAATATCACGACCCGCTAGAGTTCCATTCGCCGCGAAAAACGAGGCGTTTTGCGAAATGGCAACCTGGTTGGTGGAATTGATTCGGGATTCGCCAAAGTCCCACCCGCTTCCACCACCCGCGAGGTTCAAAATATTTTTGTCCAGCGAGAGCACCTCGATTTTCAAATTTCCTTCCTTCCTTTCCAAATCGAGCGGGCCGGAAACACGCACCTGACCCAGTTCCGTGCCGCTCTTGGCAAATTTGAGCGCAACTTCCTTCAACATCTGCGGAGTCAGATCCGCGCCGAGCGCCATGCTGATGCCATTGGCTTCTTGGTAAGTCCCGGAAGCGGAATTAACCTTCAACTGAGCCGAACCTTTAACTGAGGCGGGAAGCAACTGCTGATTCAGCGCGATTTCGTAAGTGCCGTTCAGGTCACCTTTGAGCGAATTATTTGTCGCCCCACTTTTTTCTTCCATGGCGAATCCTGCCCCGAGTCCCAGCTTGCCGGACAAGCCATTTCCCAATTGATCAAGCGTAAGGTTGAGATTCTGCAATTCGATCAGTTTGCTCCCGCCTCCTTTTTCTTTCGTCAACTGGCGAACGACCCCGTTCTTGAGCGCCACGTTCTTAATATTCAAGTGCATCGGCTCAGAAGACTTGGGCTTCTCCTCGGGCTTTGAAGATTCACTGCTCTTGAGGATTGGATCGAGGTTACTGCTGCCATCCGGTTCCTGAATGATTTGAACGACCGGAGAAATAACCGACGCTTCCTCCACATGGATGTTGCCACCAATAATATCCATGAGGGAATAGCGCAGAACGACTTGCCGGGCGGTCAGCAGCGGCTCGGTGCCGGTGGTCTCAACGCGCAATTGGTTCAACTCGACACGAGAAAATGGGCTAATCGACGCATCACCGACCGTGATTTTTGCGTTAAGCGACTTCCCAACTCTGGGCAGGATCACCGATTTCAGGAAAGCGGAACTGGTGAGAACGAACCAGGCGCCAATCAGCAGAACACCGAGAATCGCGATGCTAATGAGAATGCGCTTGCCCCAGGAGCTTTTCCGCCGCTCCCTTTTGTTATTCTGATCCATAAACAGGTGAAGTTATTTTCCCTCCAAAAACTCGACGTAATCTTTAATACCCGCGGAAGGCGGGTAGTCCGATACATATTTTAAATCATTTTTTGCCAAAGTCAGGTCAGCCTCGGTGTGCGGCTGGTAAAAGCTGTATGGATTATCAAAGTATTCGGGTTCGAGATTGGTCCCGAGGCTGCGGTTCAACTCCGCGATAACTTCATTGAACGAAGTCGCCAGGCCCGACCCACAGTTATAAACGCCGCTATGCGGAGCATTCAAAGCCTGCATGGTCAGTTTCACCACGTCCTTCACATAAATAAAGTCGCGCTTTTGCTCGCCAAATTTAAAAACGCGCGGGCGCTTCCCGGCCTTCATTTGCATGTAAAGCTGGTAAATCATGCTCGCGGCCGCTTTCTTATGCGTCTCGCGCGGGCCGTAAACATTGAAGTAGCGCAAGCCAACGATCTTCCAACTGTTGCTTTGCTTCGAATAATCGCGCGCCAGATTATCCAACTGCACCTTGGAAAAAGCGTAAACATTGGCAGGTGCGGGCGGCTGATCTTCCCGCATTGCGCCACTTCCGATCCCGTAAGTGGCAGCGGATGAGGCATAAACAACCGGAGTCTGGCCTCCACTGGCGAATTCGAGCAGGCGCCGGAAGCCCTCCACATTATCGTGCACCTGCAAAAACTGGTCATGCACGGTCGTATCGGTGATGGAGGCTTCGTGGAAAATAGCGTCGAAAGTGCGGTCTTTGAACTGGGCGTGCCAATCGAGACGGGAGACATCCGCCGCAACGAAGTCGCCCTTGAAGCCGCGCAGGTTTTTGAAATCGCCGCTTCGAAAATCATCCACCACGACAATGCGCGCGCCGGGATGTGTTTCCTGCAACTTCAGGGTTAAATTTGAGCCGATAAAACCAGCCCCACCCGTCACCAAAATATTCTGCATGGGCGATACTTAAATCCTATCCGCCGCGCGGGGGCAAAGAAAAATTGGGAAAACCGACTATTTGCGTGCTGCTGAATCAACCCTTGCTTCAAGCCAAGAGGCTGCGAAGAATGGCGAGATTTTCCACATCTTCATGCAAATCTTCGGACTTCGGCGTTTCAAGGCAGCCGGGCAATCCTGCAAAGCGTTTGTCATTCACAATATGGCGGAAAGCTTCCCGTCCGATTTTTCCCTGGCCAATTCCAGCATGGCGGTCAACCCGTGAGCCAAGCTCGGTTTTTGAATCATTCAAGTGAAACGCGACCACTTGTTTGATGCCGATGAGATCGTCGACTTCACCAATCGCTTTGTCCCACCCCTTCGGCTCGCGGATGTCATATCCAGCTTCGAAGAAATGGGCTGTGTCTAAACAGATCGCGAGGCGTTTGGGAACATCGACCCCATCAAAAATTTCGGCCAGGTGCCGAATCTCATGCCCGAGGCAACTCCCCTGCCCCGCAGTGTTTTCGAGCGCAATACGAACCGGGGAATCTTTCGTGGCTCGAAAGGCTTCGTTTAACCCTTTGATCATTTGTGACACGCCAGCTTTCTCGCCCGAATCCAGGTGTGCGCCGGGATGCATGACGAGGAAAGGCAAGCCAAGCTCGGTTGCGAACCCAATTTCCTGGATCAACGATTTCAGCGACTTTTCGCGGTTGGCAGAATCGGGCGCACCCAGGTTAATCAAATACCCGGAATGGCCAAAAACCGACGAGATCGAACAGCCAGCCAGAACGTTTGCATACTTCGCGAGAACGTCTGGCTCATACGGTTTGCCAAACCATTGCATGTTATTTTTGACGAAGATCTGGACCACATCGCATTGAATGCCCAACCCTCGTTCAAGCGCCCGCCAGACGCCCCCGCTGATGGACATGTGCGCGCCAAACTTCATAACTCGGTCGGTTTGCTCAGGAGAGCGGCAACGCGAGCCAGCAAACGACCGGCTGCGCCCCCATCGAGCACACGGTGATCAAAACTGAGTGTCAGGTTCAGTTCCATGATGGGAACGAATTGTCCCTTGCTCACGTCCCAGTGTGGCATGCGCCTGCCGGCGCCCATCCCGAGAACGAGCGTTTGCTCCGGCAACGGAATCGGGGTCGCCCAGGTGAGGCCGAATGTTCCGAAATTTGTAACCGTCGCAATGGACCCGCCAGTGGCATCGGACGGAAGCCGTCGCGCCCGGGCAAGTTCCACAAGTTCATTGTATTTCGGCACGAGCTCAGAAAGTCGCTTTTTATCCACATCACGCAAAACGGGAACAAGCACGCCATCCTCCGCTTCAACCGCGAAACCGATATCGATTGCGGGCGGGTGTACGATGGAATTACCGATCAACCTGCCCGCCGGAGCACTGTTCTCCCCCAGCGCCACAGCCAGTGCGCGCAATGCATAAAGGGCAGGCCCCGCCTTTGGACTAACAGTTTTACGATGTGCCAGCACAGGGTCGAAATTGACTGGCAGTGCCACCGTCGCAAGCGGACGTGTCCAACTTCTCCGCATCGCATCAGCAACGGCAACGCGCATGGTTGATGCATTGCTCAGCTTGTGCTTCTCGAGATTTGCAATGAATTTTTCGAAATCCTGAATGGTGACCCGCCCACCCGCGCCGCTCCCGGGCAACCCGGCCATGTCCGACGCATTGAGCCCAAGCTCCTGCATGCGCGCTTTCATCCGCGGTGACATATAGCTCGCTCCTGCTGCGTTTACGGGAACGGGCAATCCACGGACGGTTGGCTCGACTTGTTGTCGCGGCGGAGGGTTGCTCTCCACCGGTTCAGTCGCGCAAGGAGCAGATTGGGGTTCAGTGGGTTCGTCAGTCACACCCATTTCGAGTGCGACTTCTTCGCTCACTTCAATTAAGCCGAGGCGGGCACCAACGGGATAGGCTTCGTTTAATTGGGCGAGAATCTTCTGAATTTTGCCGCGGCATGGGGAAGTCACGGTCGTGGTGGCTTTGTTCGTTTCCACCTCCATCACATCCTGATCTTCCTCAACTTCTTCACCGGGTTTCACGAGGAGGCTGATGACCGTTGCCTCGGCAATCGATTCACCCAACTGAGGCATTACAATTGGAACGTGCGACATAAAGTTACTATTTCCCTGGGTTAGCTCGGTTCATAGACGCACCAAATTACGCGCGACGTTGGCAATCGCCTGGGCCGTGGGACGGTGTGCGGCCCAAAGGTTCGGGTGATAAGGAATTGGTGTATCCTTGGCATTCAAGCGCTGCGGAGGAGCATCGAGGAGCGAGAAGGCCTCGCTTGCGACGCGAGCAATCACTTCCGCGGTCACCCCGCCCCACGGGAAAGATTCACCCACGCAAAGCAGGCGACCGGTTCGCGCTACCGAGGCCACAACCGTATCGGTATCGAGCGGTTTAATCGTTCGCAAATCGAGGACTTCCACTTCAATTCCGTCGCCGCACAATTCCTCAGCGGCGGCAAGCGCTTCGTGAACCATCGCGCTGTAGGCCACAATAGTCAGGTCGCGTCCCTCGCGGGCAATGCGCGCCTTCCGAGCGGGCATCGCTTCGACCGGCAATTGCTCCGCCTTGAGGTGGTAATACAGATATTTGTGCTCGCAGAAAATCACAGGATCATCAATGGCAACCGCTTCCAGGAGCATGCTGTACGCATCCTCAACCGTCGCTGGAGTCATTACGATCAACCCGGGGTAATGCGCATAAAGCGCTTCCATGCTTTGACTGTGGAATGGTCCGCTTCCGGAGGTTCCGCCACTCGGTAACCGAATCGTAATGGGACACGGAGTATTGGTGCGCCAATACAATGTCGCAGCCTGGTTGATGATCTGGTTGAAACCGGGAGTTGAGAAATCAGCAAACTGCATTTCGATGATCGGCCTCAATCCTTCAATGGCCGCGCCGACCGCCGAACCGACAATGGCATCTTCGCTGATGGGAGCGTCCAGAACGCGACCTGGAAATTCATGCGCAAGATTTTTGGTCGCCTTGAATGCGCCGCCAAAATTTCCAACATCCTGCCCGTAAATATAAACCCGGGGATCGTCTGCCAGGGCGCGGGCCTGCGCTTCACGAATAGCTTCGAGGTAGGTAATGCTCATTGGATGCGCGCGAATCAGCTCCACTGGCCTTCGGCGAAAGCTTCGGAGGAAAGGACGCGCCAGTTTTCGTGGTAAGGATCAGGTTGAGGATCTTTTTGCACGTGGTTGACTGCCTGTTCGATTTCGTCAGAGATTTCCATTCTCCAAAGTCCCAATTCACGCTCGGAAGCCCAATTCTCCCCTTTTATTTTTTGCCCGGCAAGCTCAAGACAATCCCGTCCAAGGGGTGACTGCTTTAATTTTGGATCCACGTAGCTGGCATCATCGTGTTCACCATGGCCGCAGAGTCGAAGGAGTTTGGCTACTATGAGTTGTGGACCTCCCCCTTGGCGGGCGTTTGAGACCGCAAGGCGGGTTACTTCGAGGCATTCTTCAAGATTAGTGCCATCTATGGAATGGCCTTCCACGCCGTAACCGATAGCGCGGTCCACAAGACTGGAGCACGCGAATTGCCGCGAGTTGGGTGTGGAATAGGCATATTGATTATCCGCGAGCAGAAGTACGAGCGGGAGCTTTTCGACGGCGGCCTGGTTCAATGCCTCATGGCATGCACCGGTGGAACTCGCCCCTTCCCCCAGGCAGGTCGCGCCGACAAATCCGGAAAGGCCTTTCATCCGCTTCGCCATCAATGCCCCGTTCACAACCGAAACCATGGCACCAAGATGGCTGATCATCGCCAGATAACCGTCACGCGGTCGGCCCCGATGCACGTTCCCATCACGTCCCCGCATTGGACCAAGGCTGGAACCAAGGCAGGTCTGGAGCGCTTCCTGAACCGTTTCGCCAAAAGCGAGGCGGCCCGCGCCATCACGAATTAATGGAGCATAAACATCTCCCGGTTGGAGCGCCATTGCCAGCGAGACACTCACCGCCTCCTGTCCCTTTCCGAGGTAAACACCACCTCCCGGGATCTTGCCGGCACGATACAGCGCCGCGAGTTTTTCATCTAAAACTCGCGCCATCAGCATGTATTTATATGCCTTAACGAACTCTTCCCGTAGGGTATCAGTCCCGGTGGGAGCAGGTCGATTCAGGGCTGTTTGAACCATATCTCTCAATCAGTATGCGATTTAGGAAAACAGGGCGCAAATGTTTCTTTCTTGCCACCCCGGATGAAATGTCCTGTATTTGGGTTTTGCGCCGCAATTCACGGTTTGTGGGGCGCTCACTCATTCAAGTTACAATTTTCAACAATTCCTCCGATGAGTTAATTTCATGCAAATGCCGCCTGAACCGACGCCATCCCATTCTGACGTCAGCAAAAGCAGTGTCGCTCATTGTGAGGTGCAGTCCAGCCTCCCCGCTGCTGAGGTCGCGGCTTTGCAACCTCTGGCACGACTTGCAGCACACATTGCGGAAACGGATTGCGCGAGCATTGCTCTCATTGAACAGGGCAGGATCAAATGCCAGGCGAGTGTTGGAGTAGACATTTCCGGATTTGAAACTGTCTCTGCCTTCCTTTCCGAATTGTCGGGCAACGGTGAGCCATTTCTCCAAAAGCGATGCCCCGTTTTTCTGCCGGGCCTTACCGCTGATTTTCACTCTGCGCTGGCTCTGCCAATTTATTTTTCTGATGACACTCGAGAATTGCGAACCATTCGCGGTATTTTGCTCCTGTTCCATCGGGAGGCTTACACCCTTTCAACCGATACGTTGGGATTTCTCCAAACCATCGCTGAACAGGCGGGCAACCGAATCGCGCTGGCTCAGGCGGTAGCGGACTCAGCCACGAAGCAAAAAGAGCTCGAAGCTGCCCTTTTGCATTCCGAATCCTTCTACCATTCGCTCGTCGAAACCATTCCGCAGAACATTTTCCGTAAAGATAAACAAGGGCGCTTCACCTTTGCCAACTCCCGGTTTTGCGAGAGCTTGAAGCGCCCCCATTCAGAAATACTGGGACGGACCGATTTCGACCTGTTTCCCCCCGAACTCGCGATTAAATACCAACAGGACGATCGCCGGGTATTGGACCAACGGACAATTTTCAAAACCATCGAGCAGCATCGTGAGCAGAACGGTTCAACACTTTACGTGCAGGTAATTAAATCACCCCTCTATGGAGCGGAAGGTGAAGTGGTGGGATTGCAGGGAATTTTCTGGGACGAAACGGAGCGCTTTAAAGCAGAAGAGGCGCTTGCGTACGAACGCGATTTGCTTCGTTCAATGCTGGATTACGTGCCAGACAGCATCTACTTCAAGGACAGGCAAAGCCGCTTTATCGCGATCAGCCGCTCGCTGTCTGTTCGATTGGGCCTCGCATCACCGGAGGAAGCCATTGGAAAGAGCGACGCCGATTTCTTCCGAGCAGACCATGCAAAGGAAGCATTTGAAGACGAACAGCGCATCATTCGCACAGGCCAGCCGATTGTCGCAAAAACAGAGCATGAAACCTGGCTGGATGGCCGACAGCATTGGGTTTTAACCACTAAGGTTCCGTTGCGCGACCATAGCGGTGAAATTCACGGGACCTTCGGGATTTCCAAGGACATCACGGAAATTAAATCCACGGAACTCGAACTTGCCCGCGCGCGCGACGCAGCTCTGGAATCCGCCCGGCTCAAAGCGGAATTCCTCGCCAATATGAGCCATGAAATTCGTACCCCGCTAAACGGTGTGATCGGAATGACTGGTCTGCTCCTGGATACAGAGCTTTCCAGCGAACAGAGGGACTTTGCGGAAACGATTCGAAACAGCGCAGACGGATTGCTCAATATTATTAACGACATCCTCGACTTCTCCAAGATTGAGGCGGGTAAGATGCCCATCGAAGTTATTGATTTCGATCTTTCAGAAGTTGTCGAGGGGACCGCGGAATTGCTCGCGGAAGCGGCGCAAGCCAAACAGCTCGAACTTGCCTGCTGGATTCATGAAACGGTCCCTCGGCATTTGCGTGGCGATCCGGGACGGATTCGCCAGGTTCTGACAAATTTAATTGGTAACGCGATTAAATTCACTCCCGAAGGCGAGGTGGTGGTCAATGTTTCCCTGCTGCGCGAAACGGACAAAACCGTTCAATTGCAATTTTCAGTTCGGGATACAGGCATCGGCATTCCAGTAGAGGCGCAATCGCGCTTGTTCCAGGCTTTCAGCCAGGCGGATGGATCAACCACACGCCGTTACGGCGGAACCGGACTGGGACTCGCCATTTCACGCCAACTGGTGGAACTCATGCACGGTGAAATGGGTTTCCAAAGCACCCATGGGCACGGATCCGATTTTTGGTTCCGCATCCCGCTGGAAAAACAGCCCGGCAACAGGGATGACGAGAGTTACTACTCCACTTTTGAAAATATTCGTGTCCTCGTCGTCGATGATAACAAAACCAACCGGGACATTGTGCATCATCAAATCCTTTCTTGGAAAATGCGGAACGGCTCGGCCGATTCCGGAGTAGCCGCCTTGGAAATGCTGCGGGAAGCGGCAGAAGCAGGAGATCCATTCCAGTTGGCCATTCTGGATATGCAAATGCCGGAAATGGATGGACTGACCCTCGCGCGAAGGATCAAGGATGACCCGGCAATTGCGGCAACAAAATTGGTGATGCTGACCTCGCTCGGCTATTTGCCGGAGGAACGGAAATGGCGCGAATCGGGAATCTCCGCCTACCTGATCAAACCGGTTAAACAGAACCGCCTTTATGATGCCTTGAGCAATGTCCTTCGCGGGAGCGTTGCGCGCCCTGCTCCGGCAAACCGACCATCTGCAGAC
>JBQCGE010000548.1:0-5230 GCA_051955955.1 Verrucomicrobiota bacterium | reverse complement strand
TCGTTTCCGCCGCTACGCTGTCCCGTTGAAGATTGAATAGCGCAGCCGATCCGATCAACCCGCCAGCTCGAGCCAATGCTTTACGTCGCGATATTTCCGTGTGATTCATTCGAGGCTGCATTGTGGCAGCATCTTTTAATTTGGCCAGTATTTTACAAGGGCCGCACAGGGTCATTCGTCTCCGAATTCCGGTGTTAATAGTTCCCGCACAATTCTTTTTTCGGAGTTTTCCAATGCTTCCCGTCCCCCAATTACCTCGAATTTATTATCGGCCAAATACCCAAAGTGCTCCGCTGTGTCGCTCCACGGACGAAAATCCCCTGTAACAGCAACGATGGTCATCGGCTTGCGCCCCAGTGCTTCGTGGCCCGCGCTCAACTCACTTAAGAAATCCACCCACCAGCGGCATTGCCGCGCATCCGCCATTAATAATGGATTATCGAGCAGCAACACTTCTGGATTTAAAGCCAATGCTCTTGCCAGGCCCACTCGCTGGTGCAGGCTCCGCAAAATTTCCGAAGGACGCTTGTCCGCCAATCTCGTCAATTCGGTGATTTCCAATGCTTTTCGAACCCGCTCGGTTCGCTCAGGAATCGACCAATTAAAATGATAAGCCAAAGGCAATGTTAAATTTTCCGCCACCGTCAAATTCGCGAACAGCCGCCCAGCGCCAAACACGATTCCAATCTTGAGCCGTGTCTCAACAAGTTCATCCTCCCGCATTCGTGTGATGTCTTTGCCAAAGAGGAATTCCGTTCCGTTCAATGGGCGTTGCAATCCCGCAGCTGTGCTGAGCAAATCCGTTTTCCCCGATCCTGGCAGAGCGCCGACCACCCAGAATTCTCCCCGACGGATCGTCCAGCACACATCTTCCAAAATTCGTGTCGGTACAGCCATGTCCACGCGTGGCACGTCCACGTGCAGCATGTCGATTACAGGTTCGGAATTTGCCTCCATATTAAAGGATGAGGTAGACAATGATGAACAGGGCATCCAGCACCACGCAGGCAATCACGCTTTCCACCACGGCTCGGGTTGTAACGCCTGCGACTTCATCCAATCGCACTGGTCTCGCCAGCCCCTGATAACAGGTCACCACCGCGATCACCGCCCCGAATGTGATCGTTTTCAACCCCAGCAAAATAAAATCGGGGTATCCGAGGGAATTCGCCAATTGGCTGAAATATTCTCCCGGCCGCAAAGGGACATCCTGAATAAAGGCAAATAAATATCCGCTCAACAATGCCATGATGATCAAGTAAACCGTCAGCGAAAAAATCGAGATTGAAAGACCCAACACGCGTGGCATTACTAGATAATGGATGGGGTCAATTCCCAAAGCCTCGAGTGCCTCCACCTCCCCCGTCGCCCGACTGGTGCTGAGCTCAATCACTATCGCCGTTCCCACCCGCGCCAGCACCAGCAAGGCTGTCACGAGCGGTCCTAATTCCCGCACCACGACCGTTACCATCACGATCCCCAGGTAATTCTCCGCTCCAACGCGGTTTAATAAGGAGACCGTTTGCCCAATCACTACGAGCCCCAGCGCGAATGCCAGAAATGAAATCATCGGCAGCAGCTTCACACCTGCGCGGTAAATTTCCGCCGAAATAAGCGGATGCACCACGCCGGAGGCCTTCCAAAATTTGGTCGCTGTTACTCCTATGGTGATCAGTGCGAATGCTCCGAGCCCATGGATGGTCCTGACGGTTCGCAATATCAACCGCCCAATCCAGTTCAAGTAACTTCGGACGAAGCGCGGGTTCGCGCGGGCCGGGAGCACATTCCCTGGAACAAAAAGATCGTCCACGGCTCCAGATTATGAACTTCCCCCAAAATCTCAACCACCCAGAAGCGAAATATCCTACTCCAAACCGCAGGTTGGATTTTTCTTAAAGGAACTGCAAAGGGCTTGAGCAGAAACCATTTCCGCTCTTTTTTCAGGGTTTCGCGCTTTCGTGAAGGCACAAAGTTTGCTCATCCCCTTTAGTGACGCGTGCTTTACGCCGATAACTTTCCAGAATTTTTATGGCCAAAATTGACGCTTTTTTCAATTTGATGTTCGAGCAGAAGGCCTCCGACCTGCACCTTTCCTCGGGCAATCCGCCCATGCTGCGCATTAATGGTGAGCTTCACCGCGTCGATTATCCACCGCTTGAGAGCGATGCGTTAAAGGCCATGCTCTACGAGATTACCCCGGAATATAAGGTCAAGATTTACGAAGAAAGCGGTGACGTTGATTTTGGTTATGAAATCCCCACCGTCTCCCGGTTCCGCGCCAACTTTTTCAACCAGAAAAATGGCTGCTCTGCGGTTTTTCGCCAAATTCCCTCGAAAGTTCTTTCATTCGAGGATTTCGAGCGCTTTGATGCGCCGCTCCCGCCCGTACTGAAAAAATTCTCGATGCTGCACAAGGGACTCGTGCTCGTCACCGGACCAACTGGCTCTGGTAAAAGCACCACCCTCGCCGCCATGGTCGACTACGCGAATAAGAATCGTAAAGACCACATCCTCACCGTTGAAGATCCGATCGAATTCGTTCACGAAAGCAAAAACTGCCTCGTGAACCATCGCGAAGTGGGCATGCATACTAAATCCTTCGCCTCCGCCCTCAAAGGCGCGCTCCGCGAAGATCCCGATATCGTCCTCGTCGGCGAAATGCGCGATCTTGAAACGATCGAGCTTGCCCTGACCGCCGCCAGCACTGGTCACTTGGTCTTCGGCACGCTCCACACCCAGAGCGCCGCCAAAACCGTTGATCGTATCATCGACGTCTTCCCGGCCGATCAACAAAATAAAATCCGGGCGACTCTCTCCGAAGCGCTCAAAGGTGTCGTTGCCCAGAACTTGTTCAAGCGCATCGATAAAAAAGGCCGCGTGGCCGCCCTTGAAATCCTTGTTTTCAACACCGCCGTCGCCAACCTCGTCCGTGAAGGGAAAACCCACCAGATTCCCGGTATGATTCAGGTCGGCAAAAAGCTCGGCAACCAGCCGCTCGACGACGCGATCATGGAGCATGTCCGGATGAAACGGATTTCGCCTGAGGAGGCTTACGAAAAGTGCCTCGACAAAAAGAAATTCCGTCCTTTCCTCACCCATCCGCCGGAAGACGAGGAGTAGAATTAACGATTCAGGAATGACCGATTTTCCAACTTTCTCGAACTCATGAGACGCAAAGAACTGGATTACATTCTCAGCACGATGCTCGATTCGAACAACGACGTTTCGGATTTGAACATCACCGTGGACAAACCGCTGCAAGTGGAAACCTCCGGCCAGCTCGCCGCGGTTCCCATTGAGCCCAACGTCGAGAAGCTCACCCCGTTCCAAACCGAGATGATCGCTCTGAACCTCGTTGGCGGCAGTCGGCGTCTGACTGAGGACCTGCTCCGCACCGGCTCCTGCGATTCATCCTACAGCGTTCCGGGCAAGGCTCGATTCCGCGTCAATATTTTCTCCCAGCGTGGCAACTACTCCATCGTTCTGCGGAAATTGAACACCAAAATCCCGACTCTCGAAGATCTGAAAATGCCTCCGATCTTCGAGCAGGTTTCGAAGGAGAAAACCGGGCTGATTCTCGTGACCGGTGCGACCGGGTCTGGTAAATCAACTACACTCGCCGCGCTGTTGAACCAGATCAACGAGACCAAGTCGATCCACATCATTACCCTCGAAGATCCCGTCGAATTCGTTCATCCCCAGCGCAAGGCCACCTTTAACCAGCGCGAAATGGGCACCGATTTCGATAACTTCGCCTCGGGCCTTCGCGCTGCGCTGCGCCAGGCCCCCAAAGTCATTCTCGTCGGTGAAATGCGGGACCGCGAAACTGTTGAAATCGGCCTCAGCGCGGCGGAAACCGGCCATCTCGTCGTCAGCACCCTCCATACGATCGACGCCGGCCAGACCATTAATCGTATCCTCGGTATGTTCGAGCAGGAGGAGCAGGAGCAAATCCGCCTCCGCCTTGCCGATACTATCCGCTGGATTGTCAGCCAGCGCCTCGCCCCGAAAATTGGCGGCGGACGCCAGGCCCTCCTCGAAATCATGGGAAGCAACCTCCGTATTCGCGACTCCATCACGATGGGCGAATCCGAAGGGAAAACCTTCTACGAAATCATGGAAGCCAGCTACACTTTTGGTTGGCGCACCTTTGACCAGGCCTGCCTTGATGCATACGAGCAAGGGCTCATCAGCGAGGAAACCGCTCTCCTTTACTGCACCAAGCGGGGCCCGGTGACTCGCGGCATTGATAACATCAAAAAGCGCCGCGGTGAAGCGACCACCAACCTCGAGAACCTCCAGCTCCAAAAAGAGGAAACGAAAAAAGCCGCTGCCGCTCCCTCTGTTCCGGCCACACTTAAACTCAAATAGATTTCTGCCATGGCACTCGATCTCGAATTGCTTTCCCCAAATGACCGGCCTGCGCTCCTGGCCTTTTCCACAGATGACATCCAGGAACTCGCCATGTCAGCCCTCACCGAGCTCGGTTACAAAGTTCACGTCGCCACCTCGCATGAAGATTTCCTCTCCCGCTTCAACCGCATCCAATACCAGGTCGTCATGATCGAGGATTCCTTCGGCGGCGTCCTTCCGGAACAGAACGAAGCTCTCACCACCATCCAGGGCATGCCCATGAACTCCCGCCGTCATGCCACAACCCTCCTCATCGGCGATCTCTTCGAAACCCTCAACCCGATGGCTGTGTTTCAGCAAAGCGTCCACGCCGTGATCAACCGCATCGATTGCGATAAACTCTCCCTCATCCTCCAGCAAGTCATCCACGACAACGAAATGTTCCTCAACATGTATCGCGACGTCACCTCCCGCCTGAGCCAAAGCGCACGATAACTTTCGTAAACAGGAAGTGATCGGACCGCGAAAATGGAACATTTGGAAAAAGCGTCGGGATTTTATTCCCAACTTCCGTCGAATACCGGATGAAGGACTGAGTTTGCGCCCAGAGCTCAAATCCCACAAACATCAGGCAGGCATGGATCAGGGATCGAAGACAAACATTGGTCCATGTGTCTGGAGGAGTGGGAGAGACGGGAGTCATGAGCGGCTATAACAGAGAGGAAAAAGCTTCGGATCGTACTGATCAAAACGACTCGTCATACTGTTCTCATTATGATGGTTTTTCTGTAAGGATTATACTCCGATCCGCCGCTGTTTCCGTTAACTTCGGATTTTGAAATCCAATCTCCAGCAGCATCGGGTAAAGCTCCGAGAT
>JBQCGE010000547.1:0-3505 GCA_051955955.1 Verrucomicrobiota bacterium | reverse complement strand
CGATCACGTGCAATGGGCAGGGTTCCATGCGTATGATCTCATTTTCCCGCTCTTTGTTTTTATTGTTGGAGTCTCGATCGTTTTTTCGCTGACCAAGCGGGTGGCGCAATATGGAAAAGCGGCGGCTACGAAGCAGGTTTTTCGGCGATTTGTGATTCTTTATTTGGTGGGATTGTTTGCTTACGGCGGCAGTGACCAGGGGATTGAGCATGTGCGCCTGCTGGGGGTGCTGCAAAGAATTGCCCTCTGCTACTTCTTTGGCGCGCTGGCATTCATCTACCTAAAACCCAAAACCATCGCGGCGCTTTGCGCGTTCCTGTTGATTGGCTATTGGGCAGTGATGACGTTTGTCCCGGTCCCTGGCGTGGGCGCAGGCAACTTCGAGGAAGGCAAGAATCTCGCGAACTATATCGATGCGCATTATCTCCCACTGCGCAAATGGGACGGCGACCATGATCCTGAAGGGTTGCTCAGCACGCTGCCTGCGATCGCAAGCGCGTTGCTCGGAATCTTCGCGGGCCTGCTTTTGCGCAATCCGGAAATTGAAGACCGCAGGAAAGTGAAAATACTTTTGGGCTGCGGGGCGGCTGGAATCGTTCTTGGAGCACTCTGGGGTTTGCAATTTCCGATCATCAAAAAAATCTGGAGTTCCTCGTTCGTGCTGGTTGCGGGTGGATGCAGCGCAATACTTTTAAGTTTGTTTTATTACATCGTGGATATCCGCAAGCACCAGAAATGGGCCGCGCCTTTTCTTTGGATTGGGAGCAATGCGATTACGATTTACATGGTGGCCCATGTGGTGGACCTGGATAAACTTGCGACACGGCTGGTTGGGGGAGAGGTTTCAAAAAGTCTTGAGTCGATTCACCCTGGGCTTGGTCAGCTATTGATTACTGCCGTGGTGTTGGGCGCGGCGGTTTTATTCTGCCGATTTCTATATCGCCGAAAAATCTTTCTCAAAGTGTAAAGATGATTGTTTGGATTGTTGCGGCGGCGCTCTGTGACGGTAATGTTTAGGCCGTTGAAGAAGCGCCTTTTCATTTGGGGTGGATTGACTGCTCTCGTCCTGGCGGTTGCGGCGTTGCTGCTCTACTCCGCTTTTCGTGAGCCGAAATATTCAGGAAGGCCTCTGAGTGAATGGACCGCGATGCTCTCCAGCAGCAAGCCCGAGGAGCGGCAACAGGCGGAGCAGGTTTTGCGCGGGCTCGGGCCGGATGCTGTTTCAGAATTGAGTGGCCAGGTTAAGCGGAAATCGGAGGTGCTGGGACGGCTGCGAGATGTGGCTGAAAAAATTCTTCCGGACCGCGTAAAGCCGAAATTGCGGCGATATTTTGGGAAGGGGAAGGAAGTAAACTCCAGGTATGCGGCCACCCAGGCGCTCCGCTTGATGGGCACCAATGCGCATTTAGCTGCGCCGGCACTTGCGCAAGCCTTGCAGGATCCGAATGTGCTCATTTCCAGCGCGGCAGGCCAGGCGCTCGGGCAGCTCGGTCCTGAGGCCGTTCCATACCTGGTGGAAGCCTTAAATAACCCCGATTACCTCGTGCGCGCCAACGCCTGTTCTGCACTGGCGCAACTCGGGACCAATTCCGCACCAGCAGTTCCGAAACTAACGGAATTCATTCGGGACGAAACCGGACCGATCGTATCCTCCGCGGCTTACACCCTTTCCCGAATCGGTGCGCCGATCATTCCGTCAGTCACCCCGCTTTTGAGCAACACGAATTGGACGATTCGCCGTTGGGCAGTTTACTCGCTTGCTTTCGCCGGGCCGACGGTGATGGAGGCAATGCCACAGGTAATCCCCATGTTGCTGGATACGAATGAACAGGTCCGATGGATCACGGTCACGGCGATAGGAAAGATTGATGTGACCTCCAAAGCTGCCGGTGAAGCGCTGCTCTATGCGACACGCGATCCCAGCTCGAACGTCCAGGTCGCCGCGATTAGTGAGCTTTCTTTTCGCCCGGATATTGTGATTACGAAGATGCCGCGCTTTCTGGAAATGCTGAAGGACCCCTCTCCAGCAATTCGCGGGCAGGCTGCATACGCGCTTGGCCAGACCGGCCGGTTTGCCAGCAATGCCGTTCCGGCATTGAAAGAACTTTTAGTCGATCCGGATCAGGAAGTGCAATCGCGCGCGAAAAAAGCGATTGAAACCATCGAAGCCTCACTTGCCGCCCGATAACTGCTGCGAGGGTCGGGCACGCAGCCGAATTCACAGGATAATTTCCACTCCGCCTTTTCGCATTTCCTGCACGGCCCGGTCCACATCACCTGGATTCAGGTTTACTCCGCGACACGCTTTTTCGAACAAGTGAGTCTTAAAGCCGAGGGATGCGGCGTCCAGTGCGGTAAACTTGACGCAATAGTCAGTGGCAAGTCCGAGAATGAATACTTCATTTACATGGTTGGAGCGAAGGAACTCTTCCATGTGCGTCGAACGGCGGCGCGCGTTGTCGAAGAACCCGCTGTAGCTGTCGATTCTTTTATCCGTTCCTTTTTGAATCACCCTGGAAAAGCGGCTTTGATCCAGGTTCGGAGCGAATTCCGCCCCACTGGTATTTTGAACGCAATGCACCGGCCAGAGAATCTGGTCCAAACCATCGAGCTGAATGATCTCACCCGGGTTTTTCTCGGGATGATTTGCGGCAAAACTGCCGTGGTGCGGGGGATGCCAATCCTGGGTTGCAACGATCAGCTCGAACTCATGCTGAACTTCGTTCGCCAGTGGAATGATTTCATCACCGCCCGGCACAGCCAAGGCGCCGCCAGGGAGGAAGTCATTTTGGATATCGATCAGGAGCAGAGCCTTCATGGCGTTCCTTTTTCCAGTGTCGGGATCACTTCAGCCCCTTGAACTCCGCGGGCTTCCAGGATCAGTTTCATTTTATTCGCATGCAGAGATTCTTCCAGGCCTACCGGGTACTCGTGTGGATTCAGGAACCGTTTAATACCGGGATGGAGCGAGGCCAACTCCGTTTCGCGCCGTGCCCGAATTTCTTCGAGCGAGGAAAGCGAATACTGCAAAATTCCGTTCCGAAAAACAGGCACGAGCAACTCGGTTGAAGACGCATTTTCCGGCATTGCCTTGCGTCTGGTGAAATCGAGTGGATCCACGGCGGTGAAGTTTTCCGGAAGCGGCAGTGTTTCATCGTAAATCACATCGCCGATGAATTGTCCATCGTTCCGAAACCGGCGAACCTGTTGAATGCCCGGAGTGGAGGTTTTGATCGCCTGTTCGGATAGCTTTACCTTGTGCATCCACGGTTCGCCGGGATTGCGAATGGCGCTCAGCTTGTAAACGCCACCGAGCGCAGGCTGATCATATGCAGTGACCAATCGAGTGCCGACGCCCCAGACGTTGATCTTCGCTCCCTGTGCTTTAAGGCTGGTGATGATTTGTTCATCCAGGTCGTTGCTGGCGAGGATGGCGGTCTGTGTGAACCCGGCATCGTCGAGCAATTTGCGGGCTTCAATGCTCAAATAAGCGAGGTCACCCGAG
>JBQCGE010000546.1:0-4324 GCA_051955955.1 Verrucomicrobiota bacterium | reverse complement strand
AATCGCATGTGAAGTTTCGCCCTGCTTGATTTCAAAGAGACGTATCGGCTTGCGCCGGATTTGCACCAAACCGCCTCCCCCAGTGCCAACCCAAAGGCTCCCTTCCCGGTCCTCGAAAAAGCATCGCTCAGATGCGATAGGCAGGTTCAAGTCCAGCACCGCGCCGTTTTCAAGCGATAGCCTTTGCAGCTTCCCGCCACCTCCGCTCATCCAAATATCGCCATTCGAAAGCCGGATGAAATTCGAGAGCTTGCTCACAGGCCAGACACGGCGGGGCACGTCGTTGCCAGCGGCTTTCTGCATCAGCCCGAATCGTCCGCCTCCAATTAAAACACTACCATCACCCCGGGCGGAAACCGCGCCCACTTCCACACCGATCGGCGGCAAGGATTGCAATTGCGCATTTGATAAGTGCCACAAGCCGTTGCTTGCCCCAATCCAGAGCGAGCCATTTCCGGCATCGCTCAAGGCCTTAACCGCAGCTTTTCCGAGATCATCCAGCGACCCCACTCGTTGCAATCCGCCGATTTCCGCGTATCGAAACAATCCATTTTCGGCACCGATCAAAATCGCTTCCTCTCCATTAGAAAGCATGCAATTCACCTGCGCTAATTGCCCATCGGCATTCGAAAAAACAGTTTCAATCCCTGCCTTTTTATATCGAAGCAACCTCGATTTATCGTCCGCGATCCACAACGCACCATCCCCTGCAGCTGCCAAATTCCGCGCCTGAATTTCACTGCCTGCTGAATTGGTCAGGGTGCTGAAGCGGACTCCATCAAAGCGCGCAAGCCCGGCATCAGTCGCAATCCAAAGATATCCATCGCTGCTTTGTGAAATCGCAAGTACCGAATTCCCTGGCAACCCTTCTTCAACTGTCCAGTATTTTACAAGGTATTCGGATTCAGCTTGCCGGTTTTTTTCGGGCGAAGCTCCAAAACACTGCCAACTCAGGATAGAGAGCAGCGCGGCAACGATCACGAAGCACTTCGCGGGAATCACAAGGTGAGCAAGGTAAAACGAAGCCACGCATCGTCAAATCACGATAACTCGCAACCTCCTTCGCGCTCTTGATCTAATCTGCGATCAGCATTACCGGCGGGGATTCCCCAACATTCCACGGCTCCAGCAATTTAACCGGCGGCGCTTTGCTCGTATCCCACGGTTCAAGTAGCCGCGGTTCGGTGGAAGGGCTGTCCGGCATTGGAGCCATTGCTACGGTTTTCGGCGTATTCAGGGTGAGGATGGCGGACGTATCCAATATCAGCGTCACCAATTTTGTCGGCGCGAATGGAGACTGCAAGTCCTGGACAGGTGGGTTCACCGCTGCATCGGGCAGTTGTAAGCAAATCGCAGCAACCAAATCAATCAGGGCCATAATTAATTAGAAAAGCACTTTGCCCACCCCGTTCAATTCTTTCGCGAAGAATTTGATGGCTCCAGCTAAGTTCTCAATCACCATCAGGACCATTTCAAAAGCTTAATTTCCTTTTGACTTTGCCTATCAATCTGAATTGGATTCGGCCATGCACCGGCTGCTTAAATGGCTTCTCCTTGCCACTAGCTTAATTATTGCAGTCGGAGCATTTGTTTATTATCGGCAACTCCAACCACGAACGGCCACTCCCTTTGTGGTTGAGGCTCCCCTGACAAACATCCGAATGGCTCCAATGCTCGACCTCGGGCCGAACTTCGCCGCCATGGTCGCTCCAAATGGATCCTTATGGGCCTGGGCGCATCTGAATTCGATTTCTGGAATACCCCAGGGCGAAAACCCGCATCAAATCAGCAGTGAGCCAACGTGGAAGAGTGTAGCCGCCGGATTCTTCGGCATGGTTGCACTGCAAACGAACGGAACCATCTGGGCTCTGGGAATGAATAATGAAGGGGTTCTTGGAATCACCAATCAGAATGCAAGTCACCTGATTCAAATCGGTTCCGATAATGATTGGGCCGACGTTCAAGCCGGCGTGAGTACCTGCTTTGCCTTAAAGCTTGATGGATCTCTCTGGTCATGGGGTCGAAATGGCTATGGGGAGACAGGCCATGGACGAGTCACCACTCTGGAACCCCCAGCCAAAGTTGGAACGAACACAAATTGGAAGGCAATTACAGCAGGTGACTTCACCGGTTACGGCCTGCAAGCGGATGGTTCCGTTTGGGGTTGGGGAAATTTCCCTAATTCACTCACGGTATCTTCTCCGCAGCGAATCAGCATGGATACAAACTGGACCGCCATTTCCGCCGGTTCCTACCACCTCGCTGCGTTGAAGACAGATGGCTCGATTTGGATTATGGGGTCAAATGCCGGAATCGTTTCCCGACTCGCTTCTTCAAATAGCACGAATTGGGCACAGTTAGGTAATGGAAAAGATTGGGTTGAGATTCGCTCGGGTGGGAACTCGCTCCTCGCCCGAAACCGCTCGGGCTCCTGGCATCATTTCACCACCGGTAAAAAATCCAAATGGGGCAAAACCGCAAATGATGGCTCCTATGAGATTTACCCCCTCTCCTCAGAGCCACTGGATATCCGCACTCGAGAAGGGACGACCTTGATTCTGATGCCGGACGGGCGTCTCTGGTCTCTCGGCGGAAGAATCGGCGCTCCCGATCAGGTCTCAGGGCCATTGATGACACGTCTGATCATCAAAATTGCGAACTTCTTCGGTAAAGGTCTCCCCGTTCCTGTCACTCGCATGCAGGATGAGACCCCCTACCTGATTTGGAAGCAGGAGTGACCCATACCGACTGGCCTAAGGCAAATACTTAGCGCAAAACGGGGGACCACCTGCTTCACCCTCCGCGCGTAATGGATTCATCATTCAGCGGTTGAATAGCTCTTCGGGCAGAACCAAACGAGTTCGGCCAAAGGGGTTCAACGGGACTTGACGCGTAAATTCACGCCAAGGGAACAATGGCTCAGTTATTTACACCACGAAGCAATTCCATCGCAAAGGCGTTGATTGTGGTGATGCTCCTGCTCGTCTCGGTCGTGACCGCTGGAACGTGGAAAGTCTGGTGGTCTCCCTACATGACCCGGGAAGGAATGCCCCTCGACCAGCCCGTTCCCTTCAGCCATAAACATCACGTATCCGGCCTCGGAATTGATTGCCGTTATTGCCACGTCAGCGTCGAAAATTCCGCTTTCGCCGGCATTCCGCCCACCGAAACCTGCATGACCTGCCATTCGCAGGTGTGGACCGATGCTCCCGTCCTGGAACCTGTCCGCCAAAGCTGGACCACCCACACGCCAATCGAATGGAACCGCGTCCACAAAGTTCCCGATTTCGTTTTTTTCAACCACGGCATTCACATTCAGAAGGGCATTGGTTGCTCCACCTGTCACGGGGCCGTCCAACAAATGCCGCTCACCCAAAAAGAGCATTCGTTCTACATGAAGTGGTGCCTCGAATGTCACCAGGACCCCGCCAAATATGTCCGCCCGAAATCGGAGGTCTTCAACATGGAATATCAAACGCCCCGGAACCAGGCCGAACTCGGGGCCAAATTAGTCCGCGAATACCATATCGATACCACTCAATTACGCGATTGCAGCATGTGCCACCGATGAACCCAAACACCACAGCGAAAATCGCCCCAGCCGTGAACCCGCCCGACGCCAAGTCCGCTCCGCTCTGGCGCAGCCTCGATGAACTAAACAGTGGCGCAGGCAACTGGAACGAATTCCCGCCCGGCGCGTCAGAATGGCCGAGTGATGTTTCTCGCCGCGGTTTTCTCAAGCTGATGAGCGCCTCCCTCGCCATCGCCGGGGCAGTGGGTTGCACGCGCGAGCCCATTCACAAAATCGTTTCTTACGTCCGCCAACCCGAGGAATTGAACCTCGGCAATCCGCTTTATTACGCCACCGCCATGCCGCTCGCCGGTTTTGGAACAGGCATGCTGGTTAAGAGCCGCGAGGGTCGTCCCATCAAGGCCGACGGTAATCCTGACCACCCCGCCTCCCTCGGTGGATCAAATGTCTGGATGCAAGCCTCGCTGCTCGATCTATACGACCCGGATCGCGCGAAAGCAGTCCTCGCGAATGGGAACATTAGCACCTGGACCGATTTTCTGGGTGCCATGCGCGTGGCCCTAGACAACGAGACAAAAAAAGAGGGTGCTGGTCTCCGAATCCTCACCGGGACCGTCACTTCACCGAGTCTTGCCGCTCAAATCACTGCCTTGGTTCAGAAATATCCCAGGGCAAAATGGCACCAATATGAGGTTGCTAACTCCGATTCTGAAATTCAAGGCGCCATTCTTGCCTTTGGCGAACCGGTCGCTACGCATCATCATTTCAACCGAGCCAATGTGATCGTAAGCC
>JBQCGE010000545.1:0-3104 GCA_051955955.1 Verrucomicrobiota bacterium | reverse complement strand
GGTCTGAAACCGTCATTCGGTTGTACATGGCTGCGATGATCTCGTGGATGAGTTCGCCTCCGGAGGGACCAACGCAAGTGCCGCCGAGGATTTCACCGGTGCGCGGATCGGCGATTAATTTCACGAATCCGTCTTTTGCCTCCATGATCAGCGACTTGCCGTGATCGTTGAAGGGGTAGCTTGCGGCGAGGTACGGAATTTTTTCCTGAATGGCATCTTTCTCGGTAAGTCCGACGCGGGCGACTTGTGGGTCGGTGAACACGACGCTGGTCATCAGACGATAATCGATATGCCGGGGGTCGTCTGGGTAAATAATATTGTGCGCTGCTACTTCGCCCTGCTGGATGGCGATGTGGACGATCTCATAGAGGCCGGTGGCATCTCCCGCGCCGAAAATGTGGGGCACGTTGGTGCGCATTTCTGAGTTCACGAGAAAGCGACCGAGCGTGAGTTTCACCCCTGCGTTCTCCAGGTCCAAATCATAGGTGCGCGGAACTCGGCCCAGGCCGTAAAAAATTTCCTCCGCCGCAACACGAACGATCTGGCCTTCATATTCAAATGAAATGCCTTTCAAATCACCTTCACGCCAAGCCATGAGAAGGTTTGTGGATGTGAAAACTGTCATTCCTTCGCGGCGAAAAACATCTTCTACGACTTTCCCCGCCTCGTCCTCCTCTTCCTTGAGAATGTGGGGAGACCGCTGGATGAGCGTCACGCGAACTCCAAGCCGGCAGAAAAGTTGGGCAAATTCAACGGCGACGGCACCACCACCAAGAACGATCATTGATTTTGGCAATTTAGGAAGAAAGAGCGCTTCGTCGCTGGTAATGAATCCCACTTCGTTGAGTGATTCGAGGGGAGGGGGCGCAATCACTGAACCGGTGGAAATTACAAAATTGCGGGCTTTGGTTTCAGCACCGGTACTCAGTTGAACAGTTTGTTCGTTTTTAAATTTGGCGTGCGCTCGAATGAAATCGAATTTGCCGTTTGCCAGTTGGGAGCGGCGGTAATCGGCGAATTCCTGGATGAGGCGATTTTTTCGGGCGAGAATGTCCTGCCAATCGAAGCGAATGCATTCGGGCCCTAGGCCAAAAACCATGGAAGACTTGGCGAGGTGGAGCACTTCGGCAGAGTAGAGCAGGGCTTTTGTGGGCATGCAGCCGCGCAGAATGCAGAGACCGCCGACTTCCTTGCCCCCTTCAATGACAACTGTTTTAAGCCCCGCGCCAGCGCAGGTCCGAGCCGCTGCGTAACCGGCACTTCCACCACCAATAATTGCGACGTCATATTCACCACTCGCCATGTGGAAATGCTATCTTTCAGGCATTGCGGTCGCCAATAAAGATTTTGGCTTAAGGTCAGGGAGAATGGGGATCGAGCGGATCGGTGCCGACGATTTTGCGAGCGAGAAGTTCATCCGGTGCGCAGGCGGGAGTGCGTGTTGCGAATCGTTCGAGGATCGTATCGAGCAGTTGATGCGGCAATGGTTCGGAACGGTTGGTGAGACAAATAATGCCGAGGTCGAGGGCAGGGAAGTGGGCGATGAAGTGACGAAAACCGATGGTGCTGCCGGAATGCGAAATTGTTCGTAGGCCGCGATACAAATTGATTTGCCAACCGTAACCGTAAGGGATGGGCTCGCCATTCATTAATTTACCGGAGGTGAACCTTGCCGGGTGAAAAAAATAAGTGTCGGATGAGAAGAGTGCCTTCATCCAGTGGACAAGATCATTTAAAGAAGAGTAAATGCCGCCGTCGCCCAGGACAGCACTCGTCGCGCTTTGGTCAGTGAGTTTAAACTTGCCGTTACTGAATGTGTAACCGAACGCACGGTTTGGAACTTCATTGCGACCGGCCACGTAGGCGACGGAATTGCGCATATTCAGAGGATCGAAAATTCTGGATTTGAGGAAAGCCGGAAATGGAATTTGGGAGACTTTTTCGGCGATCAAGCTGAGGAGAGCATAACCGGTGTTCGAATAGAGGAACTTTGTTCCGGGAGAGAACAGGAGATCTGGGGTGGTGGAGATAAGTTTCAGAATATCGGAATCGGAAATTTGGGTGCTGAGATTTGCGGGCAGGAGCAATTCATAATCTGGCAAACCGGAGGTGTGTTGGAGCAGGTGATGGACGGTAATAGGTCGAATACAGTTTGGCAGTTCAGGAAAGAAATCGAGCAGGGATTGTTCGAGATGCAGCGTCGAATCTTTTTCCAGCAGAAGAATCGCGGTTGAGGTGAACGATTTGGTAAGAGAGGCGAGGCGAAAGTTTGTGGTGCTCGAAATTGGAATTGCGCGAGAGAGTTCCGCGAGGCCGGTTGCACTTTGGTGAACGATTTTGCCCGATTGTAAAATAGCGAGCGCGGCGCCGGGCGCATCTGGGGCTTGATAAGCGGCGAGCCAGCGTTCGAGGTTAGATTCCAATTGCATCAAAAACGGGTGTAGGATGAGCCAACGGAGCGCATGATGAAAGTGTTGATTTCAGGTTCACACGGGATGGTGGGGCGGGCATTGACCGCCGCTTTGGGAACCAGCGGCGCGGAAATCTATAAACTTTCACGGAAGCAAAGCGATTCGCCGCACGAGATACTTTGGAATACCACGACGGGGGAAATTGATGCGGGTCGATTGGAGGAAATTGGCGGGGTTGATGCGGTGATTCACCTGGCAGGAGAAAATGTGGGGGAGGCACGCTGGAGCGAGGAACAAAAGCGCAAAATTTATGAGAGCCGCGTGCCCGCTACCCAGAAGTTGTGCGTATCGCTCGCGCGACTTTCGACTCCGCCACGACTGTTCGTTGGAGCGTCAGCGATTGGATACTACGGAGACCGAGGCGAGGAGATTTTGACTGAGAGCAGTGCGCCGGGGAGTGGCTTCCTGGCACGGACTTGCATGGATTGGGAGGCGGCTTCGGCAGCAGTCGCAAGCGCGGGGACACGGATTGTGCACTTGCGTTTTGGGATGATCCTGGGCCGGGAGGGAGGTGCGTTAAAAAAGATGCTGCCAATATTCAAGCTTGGGTTGGGAGGTTCGTTGGGAAGTGGAAAGCAATGGATGAGCTGGGTTTCATTGAGAGATGTGATCCGTGTGATTCAATTTGTCTTA
>JBQCGE010000544.1:0-5431 GCA_051955955.1 Verrucomicrobiota bacterium | reverse complement strand
GGACAAGCGTGTATTTATTACTCACGGGAAGCAAAAGGCAATTGTTGGCCAGCTAAAAGAGCTACTGACATTCGGGAACTTTGAACCCATTGTGTCGGTCGAAAGAGAGGCTACAGCCATTCCCGTGCCTGAGAAGGTCTTTGAAGACATGCGCTCTTGCGGCGCTGGCGTAATCCATGTGGGAGCAGAGGGTCTGTATTTAGATCGTGATGGAGCAGAACATACGAAAATAAATGATAATGTTCTCATCGAAATCGGGGCCGCTATAGCACTTTACGGAAAAAAAGTAATTCTTCTCGTCGAGAAAGGAGTTACCCTGCCTTCGAATCTTCAAGGGCTATATCGATGCGAGTTCGAAGGGGACAAGCTCGAATATGATGCCACCATGAAGTTATTGAAGACATTTAGTCAGTTCAGATAATGGAGCTACTGAATGGCTAAATCGATTAAACCCGACACGGTCCTTGACACGTCTCTGAATTGGGCGCGCACACATCTGCTGAAACACGGGGAGAGCGATCTTTTCCCTGTTCCATTTGAATACGAAGCGTACAATGCGAATTGGCCCCTCGTATTGGCTCATTTTTCCATGGTCGATCTTGCCGCCCATGAAATCAGCCCGGCTCTGCGTTTCATGGTTCCTAAGAGCAGAACTGGCTTCCGTGCCGCTGCACAGCTTGATCCGTTTGATAGTCTCTTGTACACGGCTTTCACCTATGAAATGGCCGGTGAAATTGAACAATTCCGGGCAGAGCCGTCGCTAAAGGTTGCCTGTTCGTATCGTCTTGATATTCAACCTGATGGGCAGTTCTTCCAGAAGCACAGTGGATGGCCCGATTTTCATGGACGATCCGTCGAACTCGCAAACAAAAAAGAATGTAAATACGTTCTTTGTGCAGACGTCAGCGATTTTTACAATCAGATAAGCCATCACCGGGTGCAGAACGCTCTATCAAGCGCAGGGGTTCTTGACGACCGATCAAAAAATGTAGAACGGTTTTTAAGCAATTTAACTGCCCACCATCACTCTCGCGGACTTCCTGTCGGCCCTTCCGCAAGCATCTTGCTTTCGGAAGCATGCTTGGCAGATGTCGATAATTATCTCATTCGAAAGGGCTACAAGCACACGCGTTACGTGGACGATTTTCGGGTGTTTTGCGACTCCGAGCGTAAGGCCATTCAAGGGCTTCATGATCTTTCCGAATACCTTTACACGGCGCATCGGTTGACGTTCCAAGGGGGAAAAACACGCCTCCTTGAAAAATCCAGATTTCAACAGCTGGAGTTGACGAATCCGGAGGATTTGGAGAAGACTTCGAAAATGAGCCACTTTAAGGAACTGTTGGACGGATTCGATTTTTCGCCGTATGGCGATGTTGATCCTGAAGCCATTGGAGAGGTTGAAAAAGAGGCTGTGCGAGATACCATAAAGGATTTGTTCGAGGAAGTCGTCTCAAATAAACCATTCCAATCCGGCCTTGCCCGATATATTCTTCGCCGTGCCGCGAGCCTAAGAACTCGTATCATTTTTGAAAAAGCTATGGAGAGCTATCAGACTTTGATGCCGGTGTTTCGCGACCTCATTCTTTTTCTTGTAGCCGTCCACGATAAGAAGAATTGCCGCACCCTGTCTGAGTTTTTCCGAATGCTGCTGCAAGATTCCAACTACAAAAGCCTGGGATTTGTGCAGTATTGGGTGCTTGATGCTATTGTGCGCGCTCCTCATTTATTTGATGCGGCAACTGCCATAGACCTAGCAGAGAACAGTGATAACCAAATCCGTGACCGGATGGCCGCCCTGCTCGCGAGGTCGTACCAGCAAGTTGATTGCGTTCGTTCAAAGAAGGAGACATGGGCGAACAGTCCCGCATGGGGCCAACGCGCGATAGTTTGGGCGGGGAAAATTTTGCCAAAGGATGAACACCGAAGCTGGCTAAAAGCTATTGCGAATTATCCGATACTTCAGACATCCCTCATCGCGAAAGCCGTTCTTGCTGGCCACTAAAACCTTTGACCGTTTAAAAAAGTGTCGGCATTGAAACACCACAAGCAATCAATCAAACACCTCCATGATGACGAACAGCATTTCGTGATCACTCCACCCGACTCCGAACAAAGCCTCGGCCCGTCGAGCCTTTTTCACCTCCATTTGACCCCATCCCTCAACCCGTGCTCGCCTGTTTTTGACTCTCGTGTTCTCTGCGTTCTTTACGGTAAACTCCAAAAGCTCACATACCCTGTAAAAGTTCGCCTAGAAGAAAAAATTAATTAACTGCAATCACGTCCTCGGTTTCGGAAAGATTACTGCTCCCAACAGCTTTAAATCTGGAGCCACCAGCGCTCTGGGGCCACGTCGATTCACATCAGGTTTGTCGCAAGTATTGGATTATTTAATTTTGAGTCCCTTTAAGAGTTCTCGAGCACGGGCCTTTGCTACTTCTCCGATTGGTTTTAGAGGATCATCAGAACCATTCAACTGAAGATAGACTGCTTTTATCGCAGATTTTTCAAATTCATTTGCTTCTGGAAAAGAATCTTGAGCTTTTTGTAATGTTTTACCATCTACAACTTCTTGCATGGCCCAAACCTGGGGCAAACTGGATGGAAGAATACTGCTATCGCTCGAATCAGTATCTACTACCCTCGCAACAACCAAAGGGGTGACAATCGTATTTGTGTCATAAATGAGCTCAGTGATCTTGCTGAACGCCGTAACCATTCTCCCATAACTGTCTAAGTTTAGGTCCCCGTCAACTCCCTGAGCAGCTTTTGTGATTTCCTTATTATTCATTCCGATCACACGAAATTGGGCTGTTGCTTCAGCTGTCTTAAAATCGGAGGCCGCCGCGATAAAGGGAATACCACTTAATTTCGCATTTACATCAATAATGCGAACGTTGACGACCCATCTGACACCCACTCCGTACCATACTTCAATGTCATTTTCTTTAACGGGCTTATAAAGAATAAGGTTTTTTACATAGAAACGACGGCTATATCGTTGATCTAAAGAACCAAATGAGAAACCTAAGGCAACCGCTTGGTCGACCGTGTAAACGTGAGTTTCGGAATCCACATTTGGAAGTTGTTTTACCGTCGTTGGTTTTTCATTTTCCGCCGCTGTTTTCCCAATCAGTGCGGCTGAAGGTTTGACGTTTGCTCGGATATTTTCCGGTTTGTCGCTGACCCGCTGCAAGCTTGGGTACGCAAATGTAGACAGTGTGCTGAAACATATTAGAAAAATCCATTTCATGCTCCACTTCATTATCTGTTTGTAAAAAAAGCGCAACTAATTACTTGCAATCAATTTTCTTTTTTTAACGAAGAGTAGTTGGAGCTATGCGAAAGGTAAGCTCGTAACTTTAGGGAAACATATAAAAAGCATGATTGACACGTCAAAAGCACGCAAGTAAAAGGATGCCATGATCACGAGCCAGATTTCGTGGTCACTCGGCCCGACTCCGAACAAAAGCCTCGACCCCATCGAGCCTTCTATTCCGATTCACCCCAGTGACCCGTTCACCCCGCACACCCACGCAACAACTCCGTCCTTTTCCCATGCCGATCAATCCAAGGCGAAACGGAAAATTCCATCAAATCCCTCGGCCTTTTCTCCATCCCTCCCTGGGCTCGGAACTCTGAGACCAACTTTCCCCAAGTATTAACAGAATTATTAAGATGCACTCATCACTATCGATTGGTAATCTGCGCCCCGGAGTTTACCATGAATCGGCACTTATTATTTTTATTCAGGGGTGTGTTGTGTGCACTCCTGTTCTTCGCACCCCAATCGGGCTTTGCCCAGGACTGCGCATACTTACCGCCCGGTGGTCCGATGGCTTTCGGACTCCTGGAGGTTTCACGCTACGAGCGCGTCACCCAGGTGGGCGATTCTCCCTTGTGGATGGATGATGGCCGTATTGTTATTGGATCTTCCGAGAACAGCCTGGACGGATATCGGCGCGGAGCGGTCTATGTCTTCGATCCCGACACCTCCCGGTTTGCCCAGCAATCAACCATTTTTCCGCCGATTCCCCAGATCGGCGCTTTTAGCGGGTTCGGAAGCTGGCTCGCCACCAGCGGCAACTGGCTCGCGGTCAAAACGAAACTCACGAATAACCAGGTAACGCTTTGCATGTTCGAGGCCACGAATGCCGTCGATTTTGCTTTCCGCACAAATCTGGTTGGGACCGGGTTCGATGGAGAACGTTTCGGGGATGCCCGCATGGGTTTCGCCATGCACGGACGCTGGCTCGCCGCAGCCCGTTACGGAAATGGTCAGGCGCGAATTTTTATTTACCGCGTTAACGACGCTGGAGTCTGGGAGCAAAAGCAGGTTCTGGTTCATCCCGGATATACCTCGACATATTCAAACAGCGCGAAACTCGACCTGTTTGGCCGTACACTGGTTTTCGCCAATCCATCCGGCGACGGCAGAGTGGATGTCTGGCGATTAAGCGACGATGGCGAATGGGCCTGGGAGACGCAAATTATTCCAACCGGTTTGGGCACGGGTGCTGCCCTGGGCACCGGCCTGGAGGTCGCGGAGGATCGAATCTTTTTGGGAGCGCCCGAGTTCGAGAAAACGACCGACCGGGGCGGCGCGATTTTCATTTTCAAACGCGTGAATGACGTTTGGACGGAGGAGTCGCGAATCCTCGCCTCAGAATTGAGCACTCCCGAATTCATCGGAAAGATGCTCGCTTATTCGAACCTCGATGGCGAATGCCTTGCTCAGAGCACTGGTGCGCGATTGACCATGTTCCAACCGAACGAGAACGGCATCGGTTGGAAGCGAGTTTCGGGGGGACACCCCGGCCGCTACTTTCATCAATGGGAATCCCCAGCCGGTCATTTCGAATCCTATCAATGGGACCGAACAAACTCCGTTCCCGATTCCATCGCAGTGCGCGCCCACCAGGTTCTCACCGGCTATGGTTCGGTTTTTGCCTCCCTCCATGAACACGGTTGGCACTCGATAGAGGTGCGCAAATTTACAAGTGATCCCGATTGCAAGCGTCGCCCTCTTTTCTACGTCCCCATCGGGGCACCGAGAGAAGGTTACGACCGCATGGGAGACCTGGACAGCGACGGCATCTCTGATTTCGCCGAAATTTTCCACGGGACTTATCTCGATGAGGAAAACGTCATGAGCAACGGCCTCGCCCTGATTGAAACCGGCGGCAAACGTAAAGTGCAATGGCCCCGTGCTGCCGATCCGGCGCTTCTGGTAAAGGGACAGGCCGAATGGAGCACCGACCTCTCCAATTGGACGGCAAACGGAATTACCGAAACCACCGTTGGCCAGGACGTCGCCGGCCGCGACATCGTCGAAGTCCAGTTGCCCGAAAACAGCCGCTCCGGCTTCCTCCGTCTATCACTGACAATAGCGGACGCAACCGAAGAGCAATAAAATGAAAAGCTGACTGTC
>JBQCGE010000543.1:0-3246 GCA_051955955.1 Verrucomicrobiota bacterium | reverse complement strand
ACATGTCGCCCCGCTGGGGCTGGCGATTTGTGGATAATTGCGGCGCTACCGATATGCCGACCCGCTGGGACTTGGGAAATTTTAGGGCCGGTTACTACCAATATGTCGCTCCTACGGAGGTTGGGGAGATTTCTTTGGGCGCTGGTTGGCTATAAACATGTCGCCCCGCTGGGGCTGGCGATTTGTGGATAATTGCGGCGCTACCGATATGCCGACCCGCTGGGACTTGGGAAATTTTAGGGCCGGTTACTACCAATATGTCGCTCCTACGGAGTTTGGGGAGATTTCTTTGGGCGCTGATTGGCTATAAACATGTCGCCCCGTTGGGGCTGAATAAGATTAATATATCCTGGTGGTGCTACCGATATGCCGACCCGCTGGGGCCGTTTAAGAATGACGTTTACCGTGCGCGGTAGCAATCAGCATGAAAACCGCTTGTCGCTCGCGGTCAGTTGAAGCGGACCAGCACGGGTGATTGAACTGAAGGAGGGGTTATAGGGTTGGGAAGAAGCTTTGGAAGTTTTTGAGGATGGGTGAGTCGTCGTTGCGGCGCCAGACGAGCATGGTGTGGACTGGGGGAAGGCCGGGAGGAAGGTTGCGGATGCTGAGGCCGGGGCGTTTGACTTCCGCGAGGGTGGCGGTGGTGGGGGCGATGCCAAAGCCGGCGGAGATGAGCCACATTTTGGTTTGGATGTCGTTGGCGTATTGGGCGATGCGCGGCTTGGCCCGGGCGCGGGAGCACGCCGTGAGGAAGGCATCGTAGTAGCCATGCTGGACATTGGGGTTCATCATGACGAGGGGTTCTTTATCGAAATCGGGCCAATCGAGTTTTCGTTTTTTGGCGAGGCGATGACCGGTTGGAAGGGCGAGAATTTGTTTGGATTCTTCGACGAATTTGAATTCGAGCTCGGGGTAACCGACCGGTGGCCGAAGGAGGCCGGCATCGAGCTCGTTATCCCGCAAGCGGCGGATTTGTTCGATGCTGGTGAGGTCGAAGAGGGAGAGTTGAACCGCGGGGAATTGTTGCTGAAAGCGGCGGAGGATGTTGGCGAGCCAGGGATTGGCAGTGGGAGCAATAATGCCGAGGCGCAGGGTGCCGACGAGACCGGCTTCGGCCTGGCGGGCACGTTGTTCGGCATTGGCGGCAGAGTTGAGGACATTGCGCGCTTCGGTGAGGAAGACGCGTCCGGAGAGGGTGAGTTCGACCTTGCGGGTAGTGCGTTGGAAGAGGGTTACGCCGAGGTCCTCCTCCAGCGAGCGGATCTGGGCGCTGAGGGCGGGTTGGGCGATGTGAAGTTTCTCGGCGGCGCGGCGGAAGTTGAGTTCCTCGGCAAGCGTGGTGAAGTAGCGAAGGTGTCGCAGTTCCATGGATTGATAGTATTAGACTATCAATAGAGGAGCAAACTTGTATTGGGCAGAATCGAGAGTTCCCGGAATAGTTTAGCTCCCTGGTCGGGGCGGGAGTGTAGCCCTGGGACCGGGTTATAGAAAATGTGGATTGTTCGATTAGCGCTTCGCCGCCCATATACCTTTGTGGTATGCGCGCTGACGCTTTTATTGTTATCGCCGTTGATCCTGCTGCGCACGCCGACGGACATCTTCCCGTCGATTGATATCCCGGTTATCAGCATCATCTGGCAGTACGCCGGACTGAACGCCAAAGAGGTGGAGCAGCGGCTGGTGTACCTGCATGAACGTTCGCTGAGCGCGACGGTGAATGACGTCGAGCATATTGAATCGAACGCCTACAATGGGATTGGGCTGATCAAAGTTTTTCTTCAACCGGGGGCGAATGTGGATGGAGGTATTGCGCAGGTGACGGCGATCGCGCAGACGATCCTGCGACAGATGCCACCGGGGCAGACCCCTCCCCTGATTCTTCGTTATAACGCTTCAACTGTTCCGATTCTTCAATATGCCTTGAGCAGCAAGAAGCTGCCGGAGCAGGAGCTTTACGATCTGGCGCAGAACCAGGTGCGGGTGAGCCTTTCGACGGTGAAGGGAACGGCAATTCCATGGCCGTATGGTGGTAAAACGCGGGTGGTGTCGGTGGATTTGGATTTGCCTGCGTTGAAGGCGAAGAATTTGTCGGCGCAGGATGTAGTGAGCGCGATGAATTTGCAGAACCTGATCCTGCCAAGCGGGACGGCTAAAATTGGATCGCTGGAATATGACGTGGATTTAAATACGAGCCCAAAGGTGATCGATGATTTGAATGAAATCCCGATCAAGGTGGTGAATGGAGCGACCATCCGGGTGAAAGATGTGGCACAGGTGCGGGATGGATATCAACCGCAGCAAAATATTGTGCGGCAGGACGGGGTGCGCGGGGCGTTAATTACAATTTTGAAGAGCGGCGCGGCATCGACACTGGATGTGGCGAACCGGATGAAAGCGGCGTTGCCGCGGGTGTTGAGTGGATTGCCACCCGAACTTGAGGTCAAAGAATTTGCGGATCAATCGCTGTTCGTGCGGGCGGCGGTGAGTGGAGTTTTAAAGGAGGCGGTGGTCGCGGCGGCGTTGACGGCGATGATGATTTTGCTGTTTCTCGGTTCTTGGCGGAGCACGTTCATTATTGCGCTTTCGATCCCGCTATCGGTTTTGAGTTCGATCGCGATATTAAGCGCGCTGGGGCAGACGATTAATTTGATGACGCTAGGTGGATTGGCGCTGGCGGTCGGTATTTTGGTGGATGACGCGACGGTGGAGATTGAGAATGTGCATCGGCAAATGGCTACGGGGAAACCGCTGAAGCAGGCGATTTTAGATGGTGCGCAGGAGATTGCGTTACCGGCGTTTGTCTCGACGCTCTGTATCTGCATTGTGTTCGTGCCGATGTTTTTTCTTTCGGGCGTGGCGCGGTATTTGTTTGTGCCTTTGGCGGAAGCGGTGGTGTTCGCGATGCTATCGAGCTACACGCTATCGCGAACGCTGATTCCGACGCTGGTGATGTGGTTTTACAAAAACGTGCATCACGGAGATGAAGGGCATGAAGAACACAAAGGGAACGAAGGGCACGAAGGGGTAAAGGCGAAGCGGTCATCGGTGTGGCTGCGTCCGTTCACCGCGATCCATGAAAGCTTTGAGCGCGGGTTTGCACGGTTTCGCGCTGGGTATCGGAATTTATTGGGTGCGGTGCTGCATCATCGGGTGATGTTTACGACGGTGTTCCTGCTTTTCTGCGCCGGGTCATGGCTTCTGGTGACGCAATTGGGGCAGGACTTTTTCCCGGCGGTGGATGCGGGG
>JBQCGE010000542.1:0-3506 GCA_051955955.1 Verrucomicrobiota bacterium | reverse complement strand
TAGCAAAGCAACTTTGGGGTCAACCAAAATCACGAGCACTCGCAATGAGACTCGCATCCGGTTTTAAATTGGTGGAATTACAACCGGAGATTCGTGACCTGGTTGGCACCGGAGCCGATACCGAAAAAATTGCGGCGATGCGCGCGCTTCGGGAGATTGGGTTTTCCGATGCTCAGTTTTTAAAGGGCACATTTCAAACCAGCACCAATCGAGCCTTGCGGGAGGAAACATTGCTCGCTTTGACTTCGGTGGGGAGTGAGCAATCAGCAGAAACGTTCATCCAACTTTTGCCGGATGTGAACTATTTGCAGCGGCGGAGTGGTTTGGAGCGGTTGGCGGGGAACAAATCGGGAGCGCGCGCAATCGTGAGTGCGGTTAATTCAGGAACCTTGCGGGAGGATGATATTCCACCGCAACTGCTTGATAAGCTGAGCACGGTTCTGGGGCGTGACGCGGAGTTGGAGAAGGTGATTGGAAAATTTGCGGCGTTTTCAAAGCCGTTGCTCCGGTTGAACGGGAAGGACGATGCGTGGCTGGATAGCAATATTACTCTCGATGGGCCATTTACGGTTGAAACCTGGGTGAAGCTCGATCCGGGCATTGATAATAATGATGGAATCCTGGGCGCGCCGGGGGTTCTCGACTTGAACTTTTTTGGCGGCCATTTCCGCGCATGGGTGGGCGGGATGGGAGATGTTGTCATTGCGAAAAAGCCGGTCGTGGCAGACGCCTGGACGCATCTGGCGTTAACTCGCGATGATCAAGGCACCTGGCGGATTTACCTCAATGGCGAGCTGGATAACAGCGCTTCAGCAAAAACTCCCGAAAAATTTGAACGTTTGCGAATCGGATGGACTGCGCCGGGGAATGGAACCGCAGGTTGGCTGACAGAATACCGGGTTTGGAATCGCGCGCGCACTGCGGAAGAAATTCGGGGAAGTTTCGATCGAGCATTTGAAGCGCAGGATTCGGGATTGGAACATTTTTTCTCAGGGACCAACTGGCCGAAGCAGGTCGATTCTGCGCGGGTGGTGAAGAGTGGAAGTTTTCCAGTATTATTGAGCGCGGCGGAGGCGAAAGCGCAGTCGGAAAAATTCGAAAAATTTCGGTCCATTGCGACCGCGAAGGGTGATTCCACGCATGGACAGGCGTTGTTCTCCGCGCTTTGCATGACCTGCCATAGCGTTCATGGGCAGGGAGCGCAAATCGGCCCGGTGCTCAATGGTGCGGGTGCGATGGGGACAGAAGCGTTGCTACGGGCTGTGCTGACACCGAACGCAGCAATGGAAGCCGGATACCGGACCTATCGCGTTGAATTAAAAAATGGCGAATTGGTGGAAGGATTATTTGTTAGGCAGGACGCGGATTCGATTGTGCTGCGGCGCCCCAATAGCGAGGATCTGCGGATCGCGCAGGATGACGTTCGCCGGGCTGATTTCCTGCGGGTTAGCTTAATGCCCGAAGGATTGGTGGATTCGCTTTCGGCCAATGATGCGACGGATCTTTTCAGCTATTTAAATACTTTGAAATAAAACGATGAAGCATTTCATCACCAAAAACGAAGTGCAACCGGGTGAGATGCCGTGGTGCAAAGTGGAATGGATGTCGAATGCCGAACTGGTCGGCGCGGAGGAAATTTTGCTGGTGCGAGCGACATTTGAAGCTGGGCAGAAACATCGATTTCATACCCATCCGCAACGCGAGGAGGTCATTTATGTGCTTGAAGGCGAGGCAGAGCAATGGGTTGGGAGGGAAAAGCAGTTGCTGAAAGCCGGGGAGATGGCGCACATCCCGAAGAATACGCCGCACGCCACGCGCAACGCGGGAGGTGGGAAGTTGGTATTCCTTGCGATATTAAGCCCGGTGGAAGCGGAGGGGGAATTCGCCGTCGATTTGTTCGATCAGGAGCCATGGAATAGCATTTTGCCCGCGTGAGCTGATGAAAAAGAGTTTTAAAGCAATAGCGGCCATGTCGCTGAACCGGGTGATTGGAGCGCAGAATAAATTGCCCTGGCATTTGCCGGAGGAATTGCGGTGGTTCAAGAAAATGACGACTGGGAACGTCATCATCATGGGCCGGAAAACGTGGGAATCGATTGGAAAGCCGCTGCCTAACCGGGAGACGATTGTGATTTCACGCATGCCGGTGGAAATACCCGGCGCGAGGACGATTCGATCATTATCCGAGCTGCAACCGGAGAATGATCCGCGCGAGTATTTCATTATTGGCGGGGCGCAGATATTTGAACTCGGCCTGCCGCTTTGCTCCGATCTTTACCTGACGATTGTGAAACGGGAAGTCGAGGGGGATGTCTTTTTCCCGGCATTCGAAAGTCATTTTCGGCAGAAGGAAGTGGTGATGGATACTCCGGAGTTTTCCATTGTGCACTACGAACGCGCGGGGCAGTAACACAGGTGTTTTTTTAGCTGATTCAGCAAACGAAAAACCCCGCTTCTGTTCGAAGCGGGGTTTTTGTTACGATAGATTATTAAGGTTGCGGATCCAGGGTGAAATTACCCGAGACCGCGTGATTTTCATTACTGTAGAACTGATTGCCGGTGTATGTTCCGGTCGTTCCAGTTGTGAATGTCAGAACCAGTTCATAATGATCACCACTGGTGTAGTTCAGGTTCAACTGAGCTGTGTTCCCGGAGAGGGAGTAGGTGTAGGTTCCACCGCCGAATTGATCCGAGGTGAAGTTGCTGCCGTCAGTGAAGTTAAAGAGCTCTCCACCCGATCCGGATTGATCCAGAATCTGAATCTTATGTCCGCTCAGGCTGGTAGGGGCTGTGCCGCCATCCGTGCCAGAAGTTGTGCCCGAGGTCGTTCCGGAGGTTGTGCCACTGGTTGTACCGGATGTCGTACCCGATGTAGTTCCAGCAGTCGTACCCGAGGTTGACCCACCGGTATCCTGGAGCGTGAATGTGCCGTTGTGGACGGTGCCGGAGCCAGTTTCAGTCAGCTTGTAGGTGCCGGCTGTGGCTGAGGTGAAGTTCAACTCAACCGTGCCCGCGAGAGCATTGGTCTGGCCAGCATCCGGTGTGATGGTGAAGGTCCAAACGTTCCCATTGCGTTGAGGAGCTGAGGTCGTACCGGTTTGGGTGCCTTCAGAATCCTGTGCAGTGTATTGTTGGGCCTGTGGGAATCGGATAGTGGTTTGTTGTCCATCCACATTCACCGTGTAAACTTTTGTCGCGGATTGGAGGTCAGCGGCTGTAGCCGGGGCGAACAGTGTTCCACCGCCGTTATTATTATCGTTATTATCATTGTTATCGTCGCCGCAGCCCGTGAATAGCGTTGCCGTCCCCAAGGCAGCGACCAGTAACATAATGTTCCGTAGTTTTTTCATTGGTTTTTTCTCTTCTCTATTGCTGGTTTACTTTGTTTCTCTAAAACAACCTTGCGCCAGTCATCAAACCTCAGCGGGTATGCAGCAACAATCAGGGTTTGAGATGATTTGCCCTGAGGCACTTTTCCGCGAGGGGGGTCAGGGATCGCCTGAATG
>JBQCGE010000541.1:0-3195 GCA_051955955.1 Verrucomicrobiota bacterium | reverse complement strand
TCGTTTTGCGGTTTATACGTGACTCTGAAGAGGTTGGCAAAAGAATGATGCTGCCAATCCGATTTTCACGACCGGCAAACCACTGAACAGACGTGCAGGTTCCGATTACTTTCGCACCGTGCCAGCGCTGGAAGGGGATGTCGCAGCTTGTCTGCCGGCAGTATTTTCGGTCGACGCCATCGCTGGAGCGGATCCGGATTTTGGCCCCGCGTTGATTCCTTCCGGAGTCGTCGCCTGGGGATTCGAAACTTTATAGAGCGACATTCCTGTGATAATTCGCGACCCTCGTTTATACGCCAGATACGAGTAGGCCCACTGCAACAACACCGCCACCTTGTTGCGGAAACCAATCAGGAACAAGAGATGCACCACCAGCCACGCCAGCCAGGCCGTGAAGCCGGAGAATTCGAAATCCCCGATTTTCGCCACTGCTGCCGAACGCCCAATGGTCGCCATCGTTCCTTTATCAAAATAGGCAAACGCTGGCCGTCTCGGAGCCGATGTGGGCATGTTTAGTTCGTCAGTGATGATTTTGGCCACGAATTTCCCTTCCTGCATTGCGGCGGGAGATACCCCTGGAACGAGCACGCCGTTTTTATCCACGAGCGAAGACATGTCTCCCACGGCGAACACATTCGGAAAACCGGGCACGCTCAAGTCGGCCTCCACCTTTATCCTCCCTGCCCGGTCAATAGGGACCCCAAGCTTTTGCGTAAGCGGAGTTGCACCCACACCTGCGGCCCAAATAATGTTTTCAGCCTCGATCGGCCCCGAAGTCGTCTCCACCCGGCCTTTTGTAATGGCGGTCACCCGTGTATTTGGATGAATCTCTACCCCTAGATTGGCCAGTTGGCGTTGTGCGCTTTGAGCCAACGGTTCCGGAAGATGCGACAGCACAACGGGACTGGCCTCAATCAAAATAATTCGCGCTTTGCGCGAATCGATATTGCGAAAGTCGGAATAAAGAACATACCGAGCCAGTTCAGCAAATGCCCCCGCGAGCTCAACCCCCGTTGGCCCCCCGCCGACCACGACAATCGTCATCAATCGTTTCCGCTCTTCAAGGTCCTCGGTCCGTTCCGCTTTCTCAAATGCGAGCAGGATATCCCGCCGAATTCGGACTGCGTCATCGAGCGTCTTTAATCCGGGCGCAAACGTCTCCCATTCCGGATGGCCGAAGTAAGTGGTGCGGCCCCCAAGCGCCATCACAAGATAATCATAAGGCAGCGTTTCCTTTTCGAGGACCACCTCCTGCTCGCGAAGACGTATCTCCACCACATTATCCATGAGAACCTGCATGTTCGGGTGATCATGCAGAATTCGCCGAATCGGCTGGGCGATATCAGGCGCAGATAAGCCAGCGGTGGCAACCTGGTAAAGGAGCGGTTGGAACAAATGATGATTCTGCCGGTCCACAATGGTGACGTGCGCCTCTGGATGCCGGAAATGATTGCAAAACGATAAACCTCCGAATCCCCCACCCAGCACGACCACTTGTGTCTGCTTATTCTCCATTTGCAAATGTTCAAGAGTTTTCCAAAAACTTCAAGTCGTGTGCCCCGTACGATCCCCGGAAAGAAAAACTGAGCATCACCATTCGGGCAATGCTCAGTTCTGACTTATCTGCGGCTTAATGAGGAGGCTTCCAGCGGTTTACAACCACGGAGCGGGTTTTTCCAGCCGCCAAATATCTTCGATCGGTTGACGCTCACGGACGAGCGCAGATTTGTTTCCACTCACCAGAACTTCCGCGGGAAGGCTTCGTGTGTTGTAATTCGAGCCCATGACTGAGCCGTATGCGCCCGCGCTGAGCAGCGCGATGTGCTCGCCACTCTCCACTTTCGGCAATGGCCGGTCTTTGCAAAAGTAGTCGCCCGATTCACAGATCGGACCGACCACATCCGAACTGATCGATTTCCCCGCTGTTTTACGGAGGGGAACGATCTCGTGATAGGAATCGTAGAACGCAGGACGAATCAGGTCATTCATCGCCGCATCGACGATGACAAAGTTTTTTTTCCCAGTGCGCTTCACGAATTCAACTTTCGTCACGAGTATGCCTGAGTTACCTGAGATAAATCGGCCTGGTTCAATCAAAATTTTAAGATTCAGCGGCTTCAATAATGGGACAAGGGTCGCTGCGTATTTTTCCGGAGTGAGAATATTTTTCGCCTGGGATTGCTTCCACCACCCGGGAGATCCGCTCGCCAGCGCATCCTGGTAGCGAATGCCGAGCCCGCCTCCAATGCTGAAGAACTCAAGGTTATGCTTGGCTGCGAGAGTTTTTACGAGTGGCAAAACTTTGCGAACAGCCGCCTCAAACGGACCCACTTCGGTTAATTGTGAGCCGATATGCATTTGCAGACCGCGCAGATGGACGTTCTTAAGTTTCGCACCTCGGGTGTAAACTTTTTCGATCTCTTCGAAAGCGATTCCGAACTTGTTTTCGTAAGTGCCGGTAGTGATCTTCGCGTGCGTATGCGCATCGACGTTCGGGTTGACGCGAATTGCGATTGGCGCTCTTTTTTTCCGTCGGGCAGCGACTTTATTAATGCGCTCCATCTCCGGTTCGCTTTCCACGTTGAAAGAGTAAATCCCTTGCGAAAGCGCGTAATCGATTTCCGCTTCAGTTTTTCCAACTCCGGCGAAAACGCATTTTTTGGGGTCTCCCCCTGCCGCGATGGTCCGGCGCAATTCGCCTTCGCTCACCACGTCGAAACCACTGCCCAGATTTGCAAGCAGGCGAAGGACTGCCTGATTGGAATTGGACTTCATTGCGAAGCAGACCAGGTGGTCGAGAGGGGCGAGCGCCTGGTCGAGCTTCTCAAAATGATCGGAAAGTGTGTGCTGGGAATAGACGTAAAGCGGTGTCCCGTATTTCTTCACGAGCGACTCAATTGAAACACGCTCACAATAAAGTTTCCCATCCTGATACTTAAAATCATGCATCGGCGGGAAGGTAGGGCATAGGGGTTCAGTTTGTCACGTCTGGAGAGGAGGCTTGCTGGATGCTGTACGGGATTCCACTAGATTACATTCCTCCACCATCCTCATTGTATCTATTCGATTTCGTAATAATCTTTCCACTGGGTATGCGCCCTCGGGGAGAAATCCGAAGGGGCTTAAGGGAAAATGTCCCCTCGGCCTCCGTGTCCGGGGGATTTTTTTACTTCAAATCAGCCTGCTCACCTGCTC
>JBQCGE010000540.1:0-3290 GCA_051955955.1 Verrucomicrobiota bacterium | reverse complement strand
ACTAACAGAACCTGAACTTCGAGGGCTCTATCTTATCGCACAATTCAATTTTCAAAGAGCAGCAGAACCAACCTCATTCAGAATGCGTTTAACACCCCGAACAATATCAATTCCAAAAGCTTCCAAAGATCATTCCAGTTTCCTTACTCGAACCGGATATTTTCATCTCATAAACCCTTTTATCTCAGGGTTGTCGCTTACGACTAGAGACGACAAAATCGCGCTGCCGTCGCTCGCTGTCTCGCGGGACTCGCGGCATTGCGATTAAAGAACATTCAAAATTGCGGGATCAACTTACCCGCTCCCCATCCCCTGTCAAACAGCTTTTTAGGATTTTTCTCATCCCTCTTTCAGCTGCCAACCCCATTGCGCTTAAACCACTTTTAAACGCGCACCCAACCTATTCCATTTTCCCCTCAGCGCAAGTGAATTTTATTCACTCACTCTACCCTTTCTCACCCTCGCTTCACCCTCAAACTCCCCCGAAGCGGCGGTTAAATTAGCCATCAAACGTTTTTCCGCAACCGAAATTTTGAAAAATCTAAAAAATTTATGCGAAATGTGTGGAATATCAGGGGAATTCAATGGAATTTAAATGGAATCCCAAGTGGAATTTCCATGCTTCCATCACTCAAATTCCACCTCCTGAAAGCCCATTCGTTTAAAAAATGAGGTCAGTTCCTCTTTCGCACGCTCGTGCGCGTCCTTGATAATTCCATTGATCCGCGCAGCCGAACGGATATCCGCAAGGGCGGCTTTCCGGGCTGTTTGTTCCAGGCCTTTGTCGAACTGCCGGATAATGCCGGTGGTGCGTTCGATCACCTGAGTTTTCTTTTCATCCAGGTAGGCGTCGGTAATTTTTTCGGGAGGCAATTTGATGGTGATCTTAGCGCCATCAATACGCAAATCTCCTGCCTTCATTTCCCTGAGATCAATGCCCGCTTTAACAATTCCGTGCGCGAGCAGCAAAACGCGATTTTCCCCATACCATTTGGTGTCTTCGAGGATCACAATTTTTTCGACCACGTATTTCACTGTAACCAGTTCGGCCAGGCTCTGAACCTGTTGAATGATGGTCGAGGTATTGTAAGTCCCGTTGGCGTGGTCCATCCGCCATCGAAAAAAAAGTGCGCCTCCAATAAAGCCCGCTAAAAGCACGGGAACCAAAGCGAGAAAGAAAAACAATACCGCTGGTTTCTTCACGTGGACAGCATGCTTTCGAGCGGTGGAAAAGTCGATGCGCCAATTTTAGCTGATTTTCGATTTGGCTCGTTTAGAGTTGTTCCTGATGCATATCCAGAAAGGAGAGTTTCCCACCATTCGCCCACGCCGGCTCAGGAGCACTCCGCAGTTGCGTAATTTCGTGGCGGAAAGAGCATTGAGCAGCGCGCGTTTCGTACTGCCTTTTTTCGCCCGCCAGGGAGTACATTTTCGGAAACCGATTTCAGCAATGCCGGATGTGTATCAATTATCACCCGACGAAATTCTGAAGGAGGCTGAACAAGCTTACCGCTCCGGTGTGCATGCGGTCCTGCTATTCGGAATTCCGGAAAGCAAGGATGACACCGCTTCTGGCGCTTACGCGGAGAATGGGATCGTTCAGGAGACCGTTCGGTTATTAAAAAAAGAGCTTCCTGAACTGCTCATCATCACCGACGTCTGCCTGTGCGAATACATGAGCCATGGGCATTGCGGGATTATCGAACATCGCCATGACCGGCCCGAAATTTCGAATGATAAAACGCTTCATTTGCTTGCGCGGACGGCGCTGTCGCATGCGGAAGCGGGCGCGGATATCATTGCCCCCAGCGATATGATGGATGGTCGGGTAAAGGCTATTCGGGAGGAGTTGGATGCTCATTCACATCACAATGTGCCGATACTTTCCTACGCTGCGAAATTCGCCTCCGCATTTTACGGTCCCTTTCGCGAAGCTGCCGAAAGTGCGCCACAATTTGGGGATCGCCGCTCGTACCAAATGGACGCGAGGAACAGTGACGAAGCCTTGCGCGAAGTGGAACAGGACATTGCTGAAGGCGCAGACATGGTGATGGTGAAACCGGCGCTCGCATATCTCGATATTATCTACAGGGTGCGCCAAACGTTTGGTCTGCCTACAGCGGCATATTGCGTGAGCGCGGAATACGCAATGATCAAAGCAGCAGGAGCGCGCGGATGGATCGATGAGAAGGCGGTAATGCTGGAGAGCCATCTTGCGATGCATCGGGCCGGAGCAAATATCATCATTACCTACGCGGCAAAGTCCATTGTTGAATGGTTAAAAGAGTAGTTGCACACTCATCCCACACCATGGAAGAAGCCAATCGAGTTTTAGTTTTATATGATTCACGCACGGGCCATGTTGGTAAAATGGCCGAGTTTGTAGCCGAAGGCGCGAGACGAATCGAAAATACCGAGGTGCGGTTAAAGCATGTAGACGAAGCCACCAGCGCGGACGTGCTTTGGTGCGACGGTATAGCAGTAGGCAGCCCGACGAACATGGGGGTGCTTTCCTGGAAAATGAAACGATTTTGGGACGAAGAAATGCGCCCGCACTGGATGGAAATCGATGGTAAGATTGGCTGCGCATTCAGTTCGGCGGCGGGCTGGGGTGGCGGAATGGAGCTTGCCTGCCAATCGGTTTTGACGGTGCTGATGAACTTTGGGTTCCTTGTTTTTGGTGTGACCGATTATGCCTCCCGGATGATGACAATGCATTACGGCGCTGTGGCCGCGAAGGAACCACGCACCGAAGAGGAACAGGAAGCGTGTAGAATTTTGGGGCAACGGCTGGCGGAGTGGACAGCAACCCTGGTGCATGGACGCGCGCACGAACATCCAAAAACAAAGTGCGCAACCCGCAAAGGTCCAAAGTCCTTCGCCTAAGTTCGGAACAAAACCGCTCAAGAAACCGCGGGGGCAACCAGCCAGGAAAAGCTAGCCTGGCGAGAAGAATTCCTTGCGAGCCAGCCGATCTCAGTCGTTCGGTCTTTGATTGATTCGCGCCATTTTTGATTCGCTTCTTCGTCGGAAGGCATTTCAGCAAACGATTTGTTCTCGCTTAATGCCCACCATGCCTGGAGAAGTTTTTTGATTACTTCATCGCGCGAAGTGTCAGGCGTCAGCTTTTCGTTTAGCCAACTTTGGGCGGCTTTCTCACTTTCCGGATTGTTCGCCGCCACGACAAATGGAACGCGCATGAATTCAAATGACCCGTCAAAACGGAGCCGAACAAGCAAATCATTTTCGATCTCGTTATGCACTTCCGCCAGGAGCAACTCGACCAAAAA
>JBQCGE010000539.1:0-2517 GCA_051955955.1 Verrucomicrobiota bacterium | reverse complement strand
TTCAAACACACGCTGCAATTGCTCCTTCGATCCCGCCTTCGCGATCAAATTCAACCACGGCCCGCTCCCATCCTGCGGCAGTGCACCCGTGGGCAAAACCTGTTCCAGTACGGAACTCGCAAGTTTCGGCTCAATCGCGTTTAACCCAAACTCAAGCTGCTTTTGATGTTCCGATCCCTTCCATTTGCCCGAGCGAATTCCCTCAAGCCATTCAGCTGCGAGATCGTTGATGCTCAGCCACGCTGCATAATCCACGAAACGGTCCATGGGGCGATCCACTGCGCTCAAAACGAGCTCCGCCGAACGCGGCGTTTCAATTTTTGCCGCGGCGCGCATCGCCTCAATCCGAACACGCGGATGTTCATCCGAAACCAGCCGCGCCAACTCCTCCAATGGCTGATCCAGCCGATTTTCCCAAAAGCTCAAAACGCGTGTGCCCGCCGCGCGAATCCGCCCATCCTTTGCCGCAAGCACTTCCTTCAAAAGTGGCGCATTCACATGGTCAATGGATTGATACATCCAGAGCGCTTCCAGTTTCCCAGGCTCGCTCGACTGCTGCCTGGTCCAACTTTCCAGGTCGGGCAAAATTGCGGCCCCTCGCTCCGTCAACACCCGCCGGGAATGCTGTCGTAATTCGCCATTCTTCGAATGCAGGTTCTCCAGCAGTTCCGTATTGGATGCATGCATTAAATCCGGCCATTTCAATTGCTTCCGCCCCTTGTAAGTCAGCTTCCAAATTCGGCCATGCTCATGATCCCGCCGAGGATCGCGGAAATCGACTTCGCCATGCTGAATGATCGGGTTGGACCAATCCGCAATATAAATCGCCCCATCCGGGCCGACCTTCACGTCAATCGGGCGGAAAGTCACGTTTGTGGAGCGCATCACATCCGGCAAGTCCGTTGTGATATACCCGCCCCCTTTCTCCTCGATCCCAAACCGCACCACCCGATGCGCTCGGAAATCGCACGTCACCATTGTTCCCTGCCAATCCTCCGGGAAATGCTCGCTCTCGATCACTTCAAGGCTGCAAAATTTGGGATAACTCCCCGGGCTCACGCTGCCTAAAATCCGTCGCGCCCCTTCGTAGGTGACATACATCGCCTGCGGGATCACCCAGTTGATCCCTTCGCCCCCTGCGCCGTCCGTCGCGAAGGATTGCCCATATTTATCGAAGTGATGGCCCCATGGGTTGATCAGCCCCTTCAGGTGCACTCCAAGTTCGTAAGTGCTGGGGCGGAAGTTCCAGATGCCCCCGCTCCGCAACCGTTCAACCCCGTTCGGCGTTTCGATGTGGCTGTGAATATAAATCGATTGGTTCATATATAACTGCCCGTCGAATCCCCAACGCAACGTGTGCAAAATGTGGTGCGTGTCTTCCGTCCCAAAACCCGAGAGCATCACACGCTTCTCATCCGCCCGCCCGTCGCCGGTTGTATCTTTATAAAACAGCAGTTCAGTGCTGTTTGCCACGTAGGCCCCGCCATCGCCCGGGATCACCCCGGTCGGAATCAGGAGTCCATCCGTGAATACCGTCGTCTTGTCCGATTTCCCGTCGCGGTCCGTGTCCTCCAAAATCAAAATCTTATCGTTCGCCACCTGGCCCGGCTTGATCTGCGGATAAACTTCCGAACTCGCCACCCACAATCTTCCTTGCGGATCAAAATTCATCTGGATTGGTTTCGCCAAATCCGGATTTTCCGCAAACAGCGTCACCTCCAGGCCATCCGCCAGTTCAAAGCTCGGCGTGGGCAGGGGAGTGGCATCAAAATCAGCCGGGATCTCCTTTTTCACTGGCTTGATTTCCGCTGCCAGTTTTTGCTCCAACTCAGGAGTCGATGAAACCAGCTTGTAGGAACGCCGCTTCAGCTTCGTCAGCCCAACTATGCGCCCCTCCTCCTGCTGGATCAGCGGGTCGAACATCGGAATTTCACGCGCGTTCTTTCCCTGTTCATATTTTCTGAAGCCAAAGAGATAAGTCTGGTTCTGCGGACGCCATCGGTGGAAAAAAAGTTCATTCTTCTTCACAATTGCTTTCCTTAGTTCCGCCGCCTGGTCGAAAGCTGGCCCTCGATTGAAACGAAATCCTCGGCCCCATTCCGTTGCGCTTGCTTTTGCTGCCGGTTCCCCATCCACCAGCAGCATATAGTTTCCTTCGGGCAATCCCACGAATTGCATCAGGGCCGATCCTTTATATTCGCCGGTAGTGCCTCCTGGCGGCGGTTCCACGCTCATGAATTGATCTGCGCCAGCGAACCCAATCTCGTGGCTATGGCGGCTCACTCCATTGATCGAGATTTCCTGGTCCTGACGACTGAAACTGCTCACCTCAATTCCCGTACTTCCTTCTCGCACCGATCCCGCCTGCGTAATGCCAGTCCGCCATGTTTGCGTTCCGAGACCCAAACCCTGCTCAATAAAAAATGCAATTTGCCAAAACCCAAATGGCGTCGGGTGAATTCCATTGTCTGTTAGGTGTCGGTTCGATTTCGATTTCGCGTATTGAGTTGTTAATGC
>JBQCGE010000538.1:0-9230 GCA_051955955.1 Verrucomicrobiota bacterium | reverse complement strand
GCATCCTCAATATTGGCTCCATTGCAGGACATGTCGCGTATGAGGGCGGCGCGGCCTACTGCGGAGCAAAAGCAGCCGAACTTTCAATCACGCGAGCGTTACGATTGGAATTGAACGGGACCGGATTGCGCGTCTCGACGGTTGACCCGGGCCTGGCCGAAACGGAATTTTCGATTGTGCGATTTAAGGGGGACGTAGAGCGGGCGAAGAAGGTTTATGAGGGAGTGAACCCGCTGACTGCGGATGACATCGCCGAAACGCTACTCTGGGTGGCGAGCAGGCCCGCGCATGTTTGCATTGATGAACTGTTGATCAAACCGACTGATCAGGCCGCGATTCATAAGGTTTATCGCCGGACAGCAAAATAACTGCATGGAGGCGCCCCCCACACCCCTAACCCTGAAGCAGGGCAGCCAATCCAGCGCGGAAGTTGCGATTGCATTGGCGCCGATGTGGCTCGCGTTGTCCTGGCTGGTTTGGAAAACGCAATGGTTCTGGAGCCATAATTCCGAGATGGCTTACGGGTGGATGGTGCTCTTTCTAAGTATTTTTTTGATCTGGGACCAATGGAAGCATCTCCCCTCCCCTGTTTATAAGCTGCGCTGGCCTTTTTATTTTTTTGCATTGTCAGGGAGTGCAATGCTTTTCCTGGTGCAGATTTACCAGGCGACTTACGGAACCATGGCAGCGCTCATTTCAGGACTTGCGATTGGAGTGTTAACCATTTGCGCGGCGAACTTGCACTTTGTGTTTGGCTGGCGCGGCATCCGCTTTTTTGCATTTCCACTTTTATTTCTCCTGATTGCACTGCCGCTGCCAAGTGTGGTTTACAATCTCGTGGTAGGCGGATTGCAATCAAAGGTAACCGCGTGCAACGTGGAAATTTTGAACCTGATCGGCATTCCCGCCCAACGCGTCGGGTCATTGATTCAACTACCAAATGGAACCGTGGGCGTGGATGAGGCGTGCAGCGGGATTCGCAGCCTGCAATCAACGATCATGGCGACTTTGTTCATCGGTTACATGACTTTGAAAAAGCGCGGGACGCAAATCGCGCTATTCTTTTCAGGAATTGCATTCGCCTTTGTAGGCAACCTGATCCGATCATTATTTCTCTGCATCACCGCAAATCGTGAAGGGGTGGACGCGGTGAAAAAGGTGCATGACAGCGCCGGTTGGTCGATCCTGATTTTTACCGCCGCAGGTGTGGCGCTGCTCTCGTGGCTTTTCTCTAAACTTGAGAAAATGGCTGAGAGCGAGCGCGTGCGGGTGCAGCACGAAGAGGCTTCGCTGGCGGGCAGCGAAGCTTGATCGGCCAGTAACACGAAGCTCCTGCAGCCTGTCTTTATTGTCCGAAAGCTTTACGGAGGTTTTTCAAACCTTTAACAGCGATTTCATCCGTCGTCGGTTCAATGCGACGCCAGATCGCCGCAGCACGCGCAATCACCTTTACATCGGTAGTGAAGGACTCAATCACTACGTCTCCTTTGTAACGAACTGATTTAAGGGCCGCGACAATCGGTTCCCATTGGAGCGAATCGTTGCCCGGCGTGCCACGATCGGTTCCGCAGGCATGGAAGTGACCCAGCAATTTGCCAACCTTGCGAATCGCTTTGGCCTGGTCCTTTTCCTCAATGTTCATGTGGAAAGTGTCGAGATGAATCTTCAGCGCGGGGCTGCCTACATCCTTCACCATTTGAATCGCCTGGTCGGCCGTATTGATAAAGTCCGTTTCGAAACGGTTCAGGGGTTCGAGGCAAACGGTGCGCCCGCGCTTCTCCGCGTATTTGCACAGTTGCTTCAGATTTTTGACAACCGTTTTCCATTGCTGTTTGTATTCCTTTTCCGGCACAGCATCCGCCCGTCCGACGGAGGAATAAACAGGTCCAATCAGGCTTGGGCAATCAAGCTCCACCATCTGGTCGAGCACTTTCATCATGTACTCAAGACCCGTTTTTTGCTGCGTGGCGTCACCGCGCAAATCACGATCAGGCCCCATGCAGGCACAAACGGAACCGCAAACGAGCCCATTTTTATCGAGCGCAGCTTTGACCGCCTTTGGATCGATGTGGCTTGGATCTTCCACCGGAATCTCGACGCTCTGGAATCCCCATTTTTTAAATCTTGGAAACAACGAAACGCTCTCGGTGGTGAATGGTGAAGTAAACAGAAAAGTATTGATCCCAAATCTCATAGTGATGCCGCGAGGCTAATAAACCGGGAGATGATGTCGAGACTTTTACAGAAACCTCTAATTCCGCCATCGCCCGTCGGCAAAAAACTCCCACAATCCAACCAAACTCGTCCGGCTTTCTGAATCCACTTGGTTTCAGTATCTTTTTCAGACGCGATCTGGTCTTGCGTGCAGAGCCCAATCGTAAATGGGTGCTTGATGCATCTGCGATTTCTGCGCTTACGTTAATTGAAAAATGCATAACCGAATGAACCCGTTTGCCGATGCCGACGCTGTGGCGAAATATGCCGAAGGTCCGCCTAAACTGGTGCCGGGCTATTTCGCGATGCTTTCCATGGCACGAATTTTGATCGCCGAACGGGGGCCGGAAAATGGACGCATTTTGGTGCTTGGAGCGGGCGGCGGACTCGAAATGAAAACATTCGCCGAGGCGCAACCCGGCTGGACCTTCGATGGAGTGGATCCCTCGGCAGAGATGTTAAAGCTTGCGGAAAAGACTCTCGGGCCACTGACGGCGCGGGCTCGTTTACGATGCGGGTTTATTTCTGATGCGCCTGAAGAGTCATTCGATGCGGCAACCTCGATTCTGGTGCTGCATTTCGTGCCAGTCGAAGAACGGCGATCTATATTGACGGAAATCCGACGACGGTTGAAACCAGGCGCTCCATTTGTGGCCGCTCACTTTAGCTTTACGCAGGGTGAAGGAGAGCGAGACCTCTGGTTTTCGCGTTATGCCGCCTTTGCAATTGCCTCTGGGATTGAGCCGGAGAAAGCCACAAATGCCATCGCGGCCATGGATAAACGATTGACCATCCTCACACCGGAGCAGGACGAAAGCATGCTCCGCGATGCCGGGTTCACGAACGTTATGCAATTCTACATGGGGTTCACCTTCAGAGGCTGGGTAGGCTACGCGTAGGTTCAGGCCCTCCTGGCTTTGCCTCTAACCAATAAACTGCGCGAGCGTAATTTATTTAATTTTTCCCCGCTTCAGCTCGAACGTCCCCACTCTCACGCTCACGCGTCCCAGGGCGGCTCACATCTTCGTAGAAGACTTTGGACTGTTTAGCTTGCGTTTTTTTGGTCAGGAAACGTCTTGAGAAAGCCAGTGCCTTATTTCTTCCGCCCGGAATATAGAGGGGATCACCGGCCATGATCGCTTTATAAGCCTTCGCAGCGACATCCTGCGGAGCCATCACATTTCCTTTCTGGAACATCCGCGTGTCGATCATGTCCGCCTTTGGGAAGAAATCCGTATCCGTTGCTCCGGGACAAATCGCGGTGACAGAAATGCCGGTATCCTCAAGCTCCACTGCAAGTGATTCCGTCAACGAAAGCACAAACGCCTTCGAAGCGTGATAAACCGCCAACAGTGGGCCCGGTTCAAATCCCGCAATGGAAGCGATATTGACGAGGCGACCATAGCCCCGTTGAAGCATTGCGGGCAGGAAGAAATGGCTCAGGCGGATTACCGCCCGAATGTTGACGTGGAGAATGGAATCGTACTTTTCCAACGGAATCTCCCAGAAGTTCCCTTTTTGGCCGAGTCCGGCATCATTCACCAGGATTTCAACCGGGCCGGATTTTTCAGCCGCGCGATAAATGTTTTGTTCGGCCCCGTCCTGTTCCAGGTTTTGGGCGAGCCACTGTATATCCACGCCATGTTCGCTTTGAAGTTCGGTAGCGATTTGGCTCAATTCCGAATCCACGGGAGCGGTGAGAAAAAGCGGATGGCCTTTTTTCGCAAATACGCGGGCCAGTTCCAAACCGATGCCGCTGGATGCACCTGTAATGAGAGCTCTTTCCTTCATGAGAAAAAATAAACGCGAGCATCGAGAAGGCAATAAGTTGAGGCGAGCGGAGCGGAATCAGGCGAACACGGAGTTTACCCGCCAACGTCGAGCTCTCCGAGAAAAAGCGGGCACCTGAAAGAGATGCCCGCCCAACCCAAACAACCAAATTACTCCGGCCAACTTTGGCCAGAGCCACGAACATGAACAGAGTATCCCTTTGACTGCCCCACCCTGCTTTACCACGACAGCTATAAGACGGGATGATGAGGAAAAATGTTCAAAAAAACGTTAACGCAAACGTCTGAACAATTTCAAAAGAAGAAACTTTAATCGCGGGAACAGTTTTTCCGGTGGCAAGTCCCGGCTTTCTTCAGCTCTTCGCAATTGGCTGTAATTTGCAACCGCTGCGCTTTCACCGAAAAGCCAAGCTTTTCAGCAATTTCGCTCTCAAGCTTCGAGAGCGACTCACTATCAAACTCCACGATCTTCTCGCAATCATTGCAAATCAGGTGGTTATGGTTGGGGTGCTCCGCGTAATTCGGGTCGTAAAACTTATAATCCTTCCCAAAATCCATTTCGCGGACGAGCCCGCTTTCCGTCAACAATGGAAGCGTGCGGTAAACCGTTGCCCGCGAAATTGAAGCATCCTTTTCACGGCTCCATTCCAGAAGCTGCTCCGCAGTGAAATGCTCTTCCGTGCTGAAAACCGTATCAATAATAATCTGCCGCTGCGTCGTGATGCGCAAACTCTTCTCTTCCAAAAAGCGCATGAATTTCTCCTTTGCGCTTTGCTTCTCGGCACATGGCATAAAATGAAGTCTATTGCGGGGTGCCCAAAAGTCAACGAATCGGCAGGCACCGCAAGGGCCTCCAACCACTTCCGTTGCCGCGAAATTGGAGACCCCATAAAAAATAACCGGCTCGAAATGTGAATAGCCGCTTGAAAATCCTGAACCAGAAGCTATTGTGTCCCCCCGCTGCCTCGGTAGCTCAATTGGTAGAGCAGTTGACTCTTAATCAATTGGTTCACGGTTCGAGTCCGTGCCGGGGCACCATCTTTTTCTTCCCATGCGTGAGCAGATTCGGGTTTGGACCGAAACATTTGAAACTTTTGTTCTCGAAGTCATTTTCGAGCATCGCAGGGGGAAACGCGCCGCGCTCACCCGCGGATTTCTATATTTTCTTTCCCGAATCTTCCAGGTGGCGGTGAAGTTCCGCCGTTTTCTCTATAACGCTCGCATTTTGCGGGACACCACTCTCGGAGTGCAGGTCATTGCAATTGGGAACCTGACCGTGGGTGGAACCGGAAAAACTCCGGTCGTTGAGAAATTCGCCCGGGAATTGCAGGATGCCGGCAGGCAGGTCGCCATTCTTTCACGCGGATATCGCTCCAAGCCACCGCCGATCAGCAAGCGTTTGATGAACAAGCTCCTTTTTCGCGAAGATCGGACGCCGCCCCGCATCGTTTCCGATGGCAAATCGTTGTTGCTCGATTCCGAGAGCGCCGGGGATGAGCCCTACATGCTCGCATCCAACCTGAAGGATGTCGTCGTCCTGGTCGATAAGGACCGGGTGAAAGCGGGCCGCTATGCGATTGAGAAATTTGGGTGCGACACGCTCCTGCTCGATGATGGTTTTCAATATTGGAAATTGCGCGGGCGGCGCAGGGACATTGTCTTGATTGATTATCAGCAACCGTTCGGCAATGAACGGATGTTGCCTCGCGGCACCCTTCGTGAACCGCCCAGCCACCTCGCGCGCGCCAGCTACATCTTCATCACAAAAAGTGACGGGAACACGGAGGAGTTGCGGAAGCGCATCGCCCACCATAATCCCACTGCGCCGGTGATCGAATGCATTCATCATCCGCTTTATTTCGAAGATGTCTTCACTGGAGAACGGCTGACCTTGCAATATCTCGCCGGAAAACGCGTCGCGTCCTTGAGCGGCATCGCGCAGCCGGAAAGCTTCGAGAAAAGCCTCCTGAACCATGGCGCTGAACTGGTCTACAGCAAACGCTTCGCAGACCATCACCGCTTCACCCAGCAGGAGGTGCTGAACGCCATTAACCGCAGCAAGAAGCGGCAGGCGCAATTAATTGTGACAACGCAGAAGGATGCGGTTCGCTTCCCAAAAATCGACCGACGCGATTTGCCGATACTCTTCATGCGGGTGGAGATTAAGATTTTAAAAGGCGCAACAGACTTTCAGGATTGTGTGAAGCAGATTTGCTTTCGTTGAGGCATGGAAAAATTAATCGCTCTCTTAGTTCATGGTGCAGTGCTTGCCATTCAGCAACTCCCGCTCAAGTGGGTAGCGCGCCTCGGGCGTGCCGGTGGGGCAATTGCCTGGTACCTCGATGCAAGACATCGGCGCGTGATGCTGGAAAACATGCGACTGGCATTCCCGGAATGGGATCCCGCCAAGGTGCGTGAAACCGCACGCGAGAATATGAAGCGGATTGGGGAGAATTACGCCAGCGCCTTGAAAACCGCGGTCATGGAACCTGAGGAATTACTCCAAATTTGCGATGTTGTCGGAACGGAAAAATTCCCCGAATTCGGGAAAGAGGGCGGTCCGAAAAATTGTGTCGTTGCCATTGGCCATTTCGGGAATTTCGAGCTTTACGCCCAGATCGCGCGCAATATCGAACAGATGCAGGGCGCGACAACTTATCGGGGCCTGAAACAACCCGGCTTGAACGCCATCATGCAGATGTTGCGCCAAAAGTCAGGCTGCCTTTTTTTCGAAAGACGAAGCGAGGCAGAACAACTCCGTTCCGCACTGAACGAGGGCGGAATTTTGTTGGGATTGCTCTCAGACCAGCACGCGGGAAATTCGGGTGTTTGGAGCCCCTTCCTTGGGCGGAATTGTTCGACCACTCCCGCCGCGGCAATCCTCGCCTTGCGCTATGAAGCCCCTCTGTTCACCGCCATTTGTTATCGCACCTCCCTCGGCCGGTGGAAGATTGAACTGGGCGATGAAATCCAAACTCAGGAAAATGGAAAGCCCAGATCAGTAGAAGCCCTCGTCGGTGACCTCAATCGCGCCCTCGAAGCAGCAGTGATTCGCGACCCGGCAAACTGGTTCTGGGTGCACAACCGCTGGAAGCCGCGCAAGCTCAAGCCGAACCGCTCTCCGTCAGGCGCAATAATTCCTCAAGCCGATCCAGTAATGGACATTGCGTCTCCTTAAGTTTGCGCCGCGCTTCAAGCAGCGGAAAAAAGCAGACGCGATCGATCTCCGGAAAGCTGCGGATTTGACCTGAGCCTACCGGCCATTCAACTTTGAAGGTGTTGCACTGATGCTTGTGGCCAATGGGCAAATCTCCCATGCACGCCCATGCATGCACAATTTTCCCGCCTTTTTGCTGAATCGTTCCGAGCTGGATAAATGGTCCAGTCGCGTGAAAGCCAACCTCCTCAAAAAATTCCCGTTGCGCGGCCTCGATCAAAGGTTCGTCGCCGTCCGGTTGCCCTTTCGGTATCGTCCAGTGCCCTTCGTCCTTGCGGGCGAAGAAAGGACCGCCCGGATGCGCCAGCAAAACTTCAACTCTCCCATCATTGATGCGATACATGAGCAATCCGGCGCTAACTCTTCCGGGGCGTTTCATACGATTTCAACGGGACATTTGGGGACGCAGTTCAGGAAAGCCTGCCCATATTTTTTCGTGAGAATGCGATTATCGAGCACCACAACGATCCCGGTGTCATTCTTCCCGCGAATCAAACGGCCAACCCCCTGGCGGAATTTCAGGACAGCTTCGGGCAACGAAAAATCACCGAACGAATCGCCACCTTCCGCTTCGATTTTTTCAACCCGCGCTTCGATCAATGGATGATCGGGCACCGCGAAGGGCAAGCGCGTGATAATCACATTGGAGAGCGCCTCTCCAGGCACATCGACCCCCTGCCAAAAACTATCCGTGCCGAACAGAACCGAATCGATATTCTCCTTGAACCGCTCGAGCATTACCGTGCGGGGTATCCCCTTCCCCTGCACGTAACATTCAATCCCAAGTTCATCCCAAAGCGATTCCATGCGACCCGCGACCTCCTGCATCAGTTTGGAATTGGTAAAAAGGACAAAAGCCTTGCCATGCGTCTGACGCACAAAATGCGTAATCCAGTTCACGAGCGCATCTGTATAACCGGGCTCGCGCGGGTCAGGCATTTTATTAACGACATACATCTTCATCTGCCGCTCGTAATCGAACGGTGAACCGACCTGAAGTTTTTCCGCACGCTCCCCGCCCACACGGCGCGCGAAATACATCAGCCCATTGCGCGCTCCCGACCGGGCGGGCGGATTGGCACCACCTTCCTGGGTGGAAAGGGTTGCGCTGGTCATGATCACAGATGTTTCACTGCCAAAAAGCCGCTCGCGCAAATATGCCGAGACATCGACCGGCGCGAAATGAAGGGAAATATTTTGGTGAGTTTTGCCGCCCCGTTCGACCCAATAAACGGATTGATCCGCATTGTGGTTCAGAAATCCGGTAATCGCATCGCGAACCTCAGTAATTCGGCGATTGCACTCCAGCAGTTCCTGCGCGACTTCCTTGTGGTCACAAATTTTTATCGCCTCGCTAATCGATTCGCGCAAGCGCATCAGGTTCGGTGTGATTTCATCCCGCACAAGATCAGGCTGACGGACGCGTATCTCACTCCAGGCGCGCTGCGAACGTGACTCCGGCTGCCGCGCGCGGTGGTTCAATTCCTCGCACGCCTGCTCGACCCGCCCAAAAAACATTTGGGCCTGCTCCAGCGCAGTAGCCACAAGCGGAACGCATTCGCCTTTGGTGAACGTGGCGAGAAGCCCTTTTTGCGTTTTCGGGTTCCAGAGCCGTTGCAGGGCGAAACGGACTTGTGCGCTGGAAACACTCATTCCAATGTGGCGGGAGGCAACATGCTCAACCGTGTGCGCCTCGTCGAAGATCACGAAATCGTTTTTAAACAACACGCCCGATTTCATCTCATCGTCCATGTTGCCCAAATTCATGAAAAAGAGAGTGTGATTCAAAACAATCACATCAGCGCTCAGGATTTGCGAACGGGCCTTCTGAAAAAAACAGGGGCCGAACGCCTGGCCAAACTCCGAAGTATGACCGCATTGCTTCGGTGAACAGAGCCCACGCTCAGAGCAGACCTGGGCCCAAACCTTTGGATCGGGCTCAATTTCAAAATCCGAAAGGCTGCCATCTTCCGTTTCCTGCGACCATTCCTGGATCCGCTTGAGCTCGG
>JBQCGE010000537.1:0-4124 GCA_051955955.1 Verrucomicrobiota bacterium | reverse complement strand
GTTGGCTTCACCTTGAAGGGAGGCCATGTTTCCGCTGTTCGCCAGTAATTGCCGGGAGCTGATTTTTCGGAGGAATCTCCAATGACGTAATAAGTGACCTTGGGCGCTGTCTCGATTCCGTTTTGAATTCCTTTCAAAGTTGAATCGAACCATTTCCACATATCTTCCAGATCTCCGGGCGGGTTCTTTGCGTCAGGAAAAGTGAGGTCGCCAGCCCGGTCACTCAAGACCATGTGAGTCCACGGTCCGATTATGAGATGTTGCCCGGCGCGAGAAATTTTGTCTTTTGAATGCTGTTGGTATGCCGTGAAGGCATCAATGGTTTTCTGTCCGAAAATATCCCAGTAACCCCCAATATGCACGGCGGGGGCGTGAACCTGTTTGACCACTCGCGTCGCGTCGCGCGCTTTCCAATAATCATCATAAACGGGGTGAGAGACCCACAACCCGAGCGCGTTGCTGGCGAATTTATTTTGAGCGAGCCATGTTTCGATGAGGTTTTTGCGGAAAATTCCGTTCAGGTAAATCACATCATAAAGACTTGGCGCGCCCACGACGAGAAATTGAGAATCAATCAGGCTGGAGGAGGTGACCATGGATTGAAACTGATTGATTGCACCCGCGGAGACACCCCAGGTGCCGATTTTGCCGTTGCACCAGGGCTGTTTGGAAATCCATTCCAGCGTGTCGCGTCCATCGTTAAGATCGAGATCGAATGGCAGGTTCTCTCCCTGTGAAGCGAAACGTCCACGCGCATCCTGCGTGACTAGAGCATAGCCATGCTTCACGGCTTGATCGCCCAATCCAGCGAGACCATTTTTGTTATAAGGAGTTCTCGCGAAAATCACCGGGACTGATGTGCCATTGGTGGGGAGGAAAAGATCGGTGGCGAGCTTCGTTCCATCCCGCATGGGGAGTTGAATCGTCTCGCGCGCGAAAGTGGCGAGTGCAAAAAGAAAAAAAAGCGCAAAGCGTCCCAGCATTTTCATGATCAGCGGCAGGTTTGGAGCAATAAGCCTGCCACGTCAAGGCTGATAAAATTTGGTCAGAATATTGAAAGGGGAAATCGGCGCAACAAGGGAGGACCCGAGCCCAGCGTACAGCCTGTTAGTCGCCGCTGGTATTCAGTGGTTGAAAATCAGGCGCCTGCTGGATTGATTACTCCTCACCTGAGGCGCTCCCCATTTGCTTCGGAAAAAATCTTGGGGCGCCTTCGATCGACTTGCCAATTAATCCGGCCTGCCGATCGGGTTCCAGAATTTGGTGCGAGTCCCGTCAGGCAGGTTCGCTTCCACGACCAGTAGATAAGTCGATTTCGGATCCAGCACGAGGTTTGTGAGTGTGTAAGTGTTCTCCTTTAACTCACCAGCCAGTGGCTTCTTTTCGCCAAGCGCTTTAATTGAAGCGGTTCGGACTCCGATTGGCGCATAATAGGAGTATTCGATTTGGCGAATGTAGAATTTGAAATCAGGCTCCTCTGCCAGGTTTTTTGACTCCAGTTCAATTCTATTCGTAAATAAGTTGCAGGCCATTCCGCTGAAAGTGCCGTCATTCACAACGGCCCTGGCTCCTTTCAAAAGTACACCTGGAACAGCTTTTTCTGGATATTTCGGCACGGAATAATAGGCCATTTCGAAAACCACATCGTCAAGATTTGCATTGGAGCAAAGTCGCAGAGCTTCGTTTTCCAAGTGCTTCAAATCGTCAATTACATGAACTGAGTTTTCAAAGAGTAAGACTTTTCGATTAGTCGTATATGACTCTCCCACGTATGGCCCAAAAAATTCGTAGGTCTGGTGCTCGGAAAGCGGAGTTTTTGCATAGACCTGGCTGTACATGGGAAAATGCGTGAAAGGGTAAAGCGCGTGCACAGGGAGCCGAATGCCAAAAATCGAAACGAATATTTCGAATGCAGTAACCACAAGGGGAAGTACTGATCCAAAACTGAATTGGAGTTTTGGCAGGGGAACGAATCCTTTGCTAAAAAAGTAATCCCAATCGATAAAGACGGCAGTCAGCATGAGCCAATGCGGATTCCAGGGCGAAATGTCCCACCTGCCCATAACGAATCCCAAGCCGAGGACTTCGAAGATAAACGCGAGGCCTGATACAAGCCTCAAATAGGGCCGATTAAAGAACAGCACACCGAGAAACGTTCCCGCCTGGCATGTTAAATTCCCCAATGCCATGGTGCTATATACGATGTGATGTTGCGAGGCCCAGAGGAGCCAATCGGGCATTGCTCGGGCCAGCCGGATCTGTTGGAAGCCGATAATGTTCCTCATGTTGTCGCTGAGTGCCCACGGGAAAAAACCTCCAAGAAGCGTTTTATAGAGGAACGCATTCACAAACATCCAGGCAACAATCAACTGGGCGCACCAGCTAACAATCACAGTTATCCACGGGGTTGCTTCTTTCTGTTTCATTAACGAAAGCGCGGTGGCACAGGGAGATAAAGCGACAAGGAATTGCCCTAACAACATGACGTTGTATTCGTGGCTTTCAGTCGGTCGGAAACTGTAATAAAGCGAAACCAGAAGCAGGTTGGAAAAAAAGCTGAGTATGCCGCTCGCGCGTGCCAGGATACCGAACATCCACAAGACCGTCACGCACATCGCGATGATCTGCAGAATGTTCACAAAGTGCAGCGTGGGCGGAGCGGAAAATATCAACCCGGCAATTCCTTTCGGATAATAAGTGTTATGGCCAAAACCGAGGATGGGTTTGAAATCTGTTCTGTACAGCTCCGAGATCAAAAAACTGCACGAAAAGGCAACCCTGAGAAATGCCACGCTCAAAGGCATGGACCTGAATGGTGCTTTGCAGAGGAGACCCATGTTCCATTTTTACAATTTAGGAATCTAATAGGCCAGCTAATTAATGAGGGGAACGCCGTGTGAGGCGAAGGGCAGCCCGGGGAGTACAAACTGATTATAAGCATCAATCCGTCCTCGCGCGAATTTGTGCACAGGATCGAGCGCTCAGTTCATCTCAGACAACCCGGACGCTGGCTTTTATATGTGCGCCTTTGGCCCTCGGGAGGGGACGCGCGATTTCGTTAGATCCTGCTGCCTGGACTCAGAATCTGAATTCACGGCTCCTCCCGCAATCGGTAAAAGCCATTGGTTGAAGTGATGCTGCCGGTCCATTCGATTGGCCCCGAAACCGTCTCCCAGGTGATCGGTGCAAGAGTCTGCGTTTGTTCGACCACCCAGCGCAGCGTGACACTGTTTTGTCCCGGGCTGATTTGCGTAATTCGCGCGGAGGTGATGATCTCTCCTTTCGACTGGGTCTCGTAAAATCTGAGGCTGATGTTGCGAACCTGAAGATCGTCCAGCTCACCCGTGGTGCTCCCGCTGGAATTTCGAGCGGTCAACGTCAGAGTATTTTGACCCGGCTGCAAGGCTCCCGCGGGGAAGCGAACGGATTTGGCGATCCACGATGACGCGGTTTGCACCGGAAAGTTCCCAATTTTTCCTCCATTCATCAGAATGACATTGCCTGCATTGTTCACATTCCACACGTCGAATGTGAGTTCAGCTTCTGGTCCGGATGCGCCCGTCGGAAGATAGAATGGAAGTTCAAACGTGCTTTGTGCGTCCGGCACTTCCCAATCAGGAACGGTATTATCACCGAGATGGACTGCGCCATTTGTCAGCAAGGCGAGTGAGGTCACCGGGAGCGTAATGATGACAAGCCCGCTCTCGTTTGTGGCATTCGCCGCGCTCACCGCGTAATAGAGATTCGATACAGTGGTTAATTGGGTATCGTGCCATGCTGTTTCCTGCCAGGGAATCGTGGCATCCGGTGTGCTGGGAAAGGAAACCCCATCCAGACTGCGCCGGATGAAATAGGAGGTCACGTTGGTCTGAGTCACTGGATTCCACGAAATCCATGCGCCCTGGCCAGTTGCGCGAATTGAGCCGCCTGTCGGCTTTGGAAAATCGGTTTCGCTTCCCGAGTAATAAATTGCGCGCACACTATCAATGTCGGAGCCGGGCGTAACCGTACCCAGAGTCTCGGTCGCCAGGTCCTGAAGCCAGATGTATCGAGCGCTGGCCAATCCCGATGGATGAATATCAATTAAACTCAGAGCCCTGCCTGTGCCTACGTACTGAAAAGTG
>JBQCGE010000536.1:0-4570 GCA_051955955.1 Verrucomicrobiota bacterium | reverse complement strand
CAGCGTCAATTTCGCGGAAAATAGCGGATTTCTCGGCATTTTTTGCCATTTCCAAGGCTGGCAAACCTCCTGCTAAGCACCCCATCGGAATTCATTAACAATGAAAATTCTGATGATACTGGGTGCGATGATCGGGTTTTCCGCGGGACTGATTTTTGGTCTCGCGCAAGGCTCCCCATGGCCGGACGTCCTCTGGCGTTCGAGCCTGGTTTGCTTCGCTTCCAGCTTCCTCTTTCGTTGGTGGGGCCGCGCATGGCTCCGCTCCCTCCGTGAGGCACAACTCGAACGCCTCGCGTCGGAAGAAGCTCAATGAATTCCGCCTGCTTATTATGAAAAACACTGCCACTGCCCTCCTCGAACCGGAAACGTTTGAACGATCACAAATCAAGATCGTCAAGTCTCAGAAGATCAAGTCCCGCTACAAAAACATGAAGCCCGGTTCCCTCGCCGAGGCTGCCATGGTCGAGGAACATCTTTCTCTCGTTAAAACGGTTGTGGGCCGCCTCGCGATGTCCCTTCCGCCGCACGTCGACCCTGAAGATTTGTACAGCAGTGGCCTGGTCGGCCTGCTGAATGCTGTCCGCCAGTTCGATCCGCTCGCCGGAAGTTCTTTTGAAAGCTACGCCAAGGTTCGCATTCGTGGCGCGATCTTCGATGAACTGCGCCGTCTCGATTGGATTCCTCGCAGTGTTCATGAAAAGGCCCGCAAGGTTCAGGGCGCTATGGAACAGCTCGAGCAGAAGCTTGGCCGCATCCCGACCGACTCGGAAATGTGCAAGGCGCTCGAACTTTCTCCTTCGGAATACGAAGAACTCCAGGCCCAGATTCGTCCAGCCACTTTTGTATGCCTCGACTCATTGGTCGGTGGCGAAGATGAAAACGAAACCAGCCGCCACGAGTGGGTTGCCGATATGGCGCACGGCGGTCCGGATGAAGGCGTCGCCCAAAAAGAATTGACCGCGGTGATCGCCGAACGCATCGAGCAACTCCCCGAAATGCAGCGCAAGGTTCTCGCCCTTTATTATTTCGAAGATATGCGCCTGCGTGAAATCGCTGAGGCATTTGGCGTGACTGAGTCCCGCATTTGCCAGATTCACAGCCAGGCCATTCTCGCCATCCGCGCCTTCCTCGAGAAGAACAAGAGCAAGATTTCCTAATCTGTTCTGACCCATGATCATCATCGTTGGAGCTTTCATTGTTATAGCTTCCGTCCTGGGCGGATTCATCATGGCGGGCGGTCATCCCGGCAGCCTGATCCAGATTTCGGAATTCGTCGTGATTTGCGGCGCGGCACTGGGAGCGCTCATCATCATGTCACCGAAAAAGGTGCTGATGGATCTTTTCAAGCAGATGCTTCATGCGCTGAAAGGTGCTCCGCATAACAAAAGCGCTTACGAAGAACTCTTCAAGGCGCTCTATGAATTCTTCATGCTCGCCCGCCGCAATGGCATGATCGCTCTTGAGGAGCATGTCACCACTCCTGAGTCGAGCTCCATTCTTTCCAAATATCCCAATTTCCAAAAAAACCAGGCTGCGGTCGAATTGCTCTGCGGTGCCTTGCGCCCGATCATTGATGGCAAGGTCAAACCCGACCAATTGAAACTGCTCCTCGATATTCAAATCGACAACATGGTCGAGGAGAACGAGAAACCGGTCAGCGTGCTCACCAAGGCAGCCGATGCGATGCCGGGCTTCGGAATCGTGGCGGCGGTGCTCGGTATCGTTGTGACGATGGGTTCGATTGCCGGCCCCATCGAACAGATCGGCCATCACGTCGCGGCGGCGCTCGTTGGAACCTTTCTCGGCATTTTAATTTCCTACGGATTTCTCAATCCACTCGCCGTGAACATGGAATTTGTCGGTGCGGCAGATCTTGCTTACTCCCGCTGCATTGCATCCGCGGTCGTCGGCTTCGCCAATGGCATGGCCCCGATCATGGCCGTCGAAATGGCCCGCCGCAGTCTCGATAGCGATGTTCGCCCCAGCTCGGAGGAGTTGGAAAAATCTCTTAAACAGCTCGGTAAATAATGTCCAAAAAGCATCATCACGGCGGCGCATGGAAGGTGGCCTACGCGGACTTCGTCACGGCCATGATGGCGCTTTTCCTCGTGCTCTGGCTCACCTCGCAGGATGAGAAGATCAAGGAGGCAGTTGAGCGTTCTTTCAAAAATCCATTTTCCTCGCTCACCAAAGATTCAACCGGCCTCATCCCAAACAAGGATTCCCAGGCCGTCCGTTCCGAGAAGGGGAATTTTGATTCCGCATCCGTCGTCGAGTTGAACATGCTGCGAAAGCTTTCCGAAGATCTGCTCAAAGCCTTTCAGCAGGACCAAAGCGAGGAGGATTCGCCGGTGAAGGTGGAAATGACTCCCGAAGGCCTGCGCGTGAATGTTTTTGATCGCGGTCGCAAACCAATTTTCGAGCAGCAATCCCCTGATTTTACTGAATACGGCAAATGGGTCTTCTCAACTCTCGCATGGCAGGTCTCTCGCTTTCCCAAAAATTTCCTGATGGAATTGGAAGGACACACCGAGGCAGGCCATCCACCGAAAAGTGAGGTCTATGGCGATTGGGAACTGACCACCGACCGCGCGAATAGCGCCCGCCGTTTGCTCCTGGAGCATGGAGTCAAATCAACCCAGGTCCGCAAGGTGGCTGGCTTTGCCGACACCAAACCGATCAAGGGCATTGATGTCACCGACCCGAGCAACCGTCGCGTGACCCTTCTGCTGCGTCTCGACAATCATCTCGATTAATATGGCCGCCAATTTCGTCCCCTTTCTCCCCCGAGTTCAATCCGTCCCCGCTGCTCCCGATAAAACGCCGGCATTCACCCCCGTTGCCGCTCCGACTCCAACTGCAATTCAGGGCAATCAGCATGCAGGGAACAAAGCGCATGATTTCAAAGTGGAATTAAAACGCGACGGCGAAAAAATTTCCCAGATTTTTATCCAGTGCCATTGCGGCGAACGGATTCAAATCGATTGCGAGTATTAATTCGTCCTCCGACCCACGCTTTTTCACTACTCCATTTTCCTGCGCTTCCGAATCGCAGGAGCACTCTTTGCCTCCCTCCATTTTTCTTCATGCCACAACGGCAATCTTTGCCCGCTCCGTTCCTTGCCACTTTTTACAATCGGCACTTTCTTCCGGATTTCAGCAATTTTCCGCCTGAAATGGCCTTTTTTACCGCTGGCACATCAGGTGCTTAGCATCTTCCGTGAACGTGAGTTTATACCAGGCCGCATCTGCTCTGAACGCCAATGCGCGCTGGCAGGAAGTCATCTCCCAGAACATGGCTTCCAGCTCGATCCCCGGCTTTAAAAAGCAGGATCTCAGTTTTCAGGCCATCCAGGCCGGGCTGCTTTCGCCCACCAACGCCAGCCGCGCCACCGCCCAGCCGATCTCCATGCCGACCACGCGTGGCCACATGAATTTCGCTCCGGGCGAGATCAAGCGGACCGATGTAAACACCGATTTCGCTATCGAAGGTTCAGGATTTTTTGAAGTGCAGTTGCCCAATGGCAACACCGCTTATACGCGCGACGGTGAATTCAAAATCAATTCTCAGGGCCAATTGGTCACGAAGCAAGGTTACCTGGTCATGGGTGAAGGCGGGCCCATCCAACTCGATTCCAATCACTCCACCGCGATCAATGTTGCTGATGATGGAACCATCAGTCAGGGCTCGGAACTGCGTGGAAAAATTCACCTCGTCGAATTTAACGATCCGAATTTATTGAAAGACATCGGCGGCGGGATGTTCCTCGCCAGGGATCCGAATATCCAACAGTCGCCTGACACTAGTTCCCGCGTTCAGCAGGGATTCTTGGAAGGGGCAAACACTACGCCCGTTCTTGAAATGGCTAACCTCATCAACGTCATGCGCGCCTATGAAGCCAACCAGCGCGTCGTCCAGATGCAGGATGAACGCATGGGCCGCGCGATCAGCGAACTCGGCAACCCAAGCTAACCGAAATTATGCTACGAGCTCTTTACTCCTCCTCCGCCGGTATGCAGTCGCAACAGACGAATCTCGACGTCATTGCGAACAACCTTGCCAACGTCAACACCACCGGTTTCAAAAAGAGCAAGGCGGAGTTCCAGGATTTGCTTTACCAAACCACGCGATCAGCAGGCGCGGAGCAGGGCGGGGGGAACCAGGTCCCCACCAGCCTCCAGATCGGTCACGGTTCACGCCTCATTTCCACCGCCAAGGTTTTTACGAGTGGGGAATTGACCCAAACGGGTGAACAACTCGACGTGGCAATTAATGGCGACGGATTTTTCGAAGTCCAACTTCCCGACGGCACGCGCGCCTACACCCGCGATGGTGCGTTAAAGATGGCCAGCGACGGTCGAATCACCACCAGCGACGGTCTGCCTTTGCAAGGCGGCTTTCAACCAATCCCCGCCGGAACTACGTCCATCACCATCGCTCCCAGCGGTGAAGTCACAACGATGGGCGCGAGTGGAACTCAAAATTTCCGCGTTCAACTCGTCCGCTTCGCAAACCCTGCCGGCCTCGAAAGCGCAGGTCATAATTTATACAAGGAAACTCCCGCTTCCG
>JBQCGE010000535.1:0-4348 GCA_051955955.1 Verrucomicrobiota bacterium | reverse complement strand
GGGATCGGCAATTTATTGCAGAGCGTGCCAAGGCCATTGGTGTGATCCGTGTGTTCGTGCGTGAGGAGGATGCCATTCAAATTTTCCGGGGAACGTCCAATCGAGGCGAGGCGTTCGCGAATTTGGCGCGCGCTAAAACCGGCATCAATCAGGAGACGGGTGTTGCCTGCCTCAAGATATGCGCAATTACCATTGGAACCACTGCCCAGAATCGTGAACTGAACCGACACGAAGCGGAGGTTAGAAAATTGGTTCGCACGGTGCAACCGTTTAATGGGAAAAAGGTCAAAATCAAGGGTCGTAATTCAAACGAATAAGGCCGCCGGTGACGCCGGGCGCTCCCGGTTTTGCTGGAAATCCGCCTCTTTGGCGTGAATTCTGACTGGGAAATGGTGAACAAGCAACATTCGGGAGGGAGTTTCGATTCCATTTACGCCCATGGCTTTGTGCGGCTTGCCGTCTGCATTCCGCATGTTCGGGTGGCCGATCCGGTGTTCAACGTTGGAGAAATTATCGATCTGGCCACGCAGGCATCCGAGATGGGCGCTGCGGTTGCCCTCTTTCCGGAACTCGGTATTTCTGCTTATTCAAACGAAGATTTATTTCACCAGGAGGCACTTCTGCAGGCATCGCTGGAAGGGTTGAAGCGGGTGGTGCAGGCGAGCGAATCCTTAAACCCGGTTTTGCTGGTGGGGTTGCCATTGCGCGTTGAAGGAAAACTTTTTAATTGCGCCGCGGTGATCCATCGGGGAGCGGTTTTGGGAGTCGTCCCTAAAACCTATTTGCCGAATTACCGCGAGTTTTATGAGAAACGGCAGTTTAATTCCGGGCGGAGCGCTATTGACGATCAGATGCTCCTGCTTGGACAACATGTGCCGTTCGGCAATGACCTGATTTTCGAAGATCTTTCGCAGCCTGATTTCAAACTGCACGTTGAAATTTGCGAGGATGTCTGGACCCCCATTCCGCCCAGCACTTATGCCGCACTCGCGGGAGCGACGGTGCTGGCGAACCTGAGCGCGAGCAATATCACCATCGGCAAAGCGGAATACCGGCGCGCGCTGTGCAGTTCCCAATCGGCGAAATGTATTGCGGCCTATTTTTACTCCGCAGCCGGCCCTGGCGAATCCACGACTGACCTTGCATGGGATGGGCATGCACTCATTTACGAAAATGGGGAAATGCTGGCGGAATCGCAACGATTCGCGCGGGAGGAGCAGATCATTGCGGCGGATGTGGACCTTGAACGGCTATTGCAGGAGCGAATGCGCAACTCGAGCTTTAGCGATGCGGCGCTGGATTGCAAGGAACGGCTGCAACGTTTGCGCCGAATCGAATTCACCTTCGAAACCCCGCAAACAGCAGGGCCTCTCATGAGCACAGTCGAACGTTTTACTTCTGTGCCGGCCACGCGCCTGGAGCGGGATCAGCGCTGCTACGAGGCTTATAACATCCAGGTGCATGGTTTAATGAAACGGCTGCAAAGCACCGGGATCAAAAAACTGGTGATTGGCGTTTCCGGCGGGTTGGATTCGACGCAGGCACTGATTGTCGCGGCGAAGACGATGGATCGACTCGAGCTGCCCCGTGAAAACATTCTGGCTTACACGATGCCGGGGTTTGCTACGAGTGATCTGACGCTACGCAACGCCCAACGCTTGATGGAAGTGTTAAAGGTCAGCGGAAGCCTCATCGATATCAAGCCTTCCTGCATGCAGATGTTTCGCGATATTGGACATCCATTTGCCGAGGGAAAACCGGTTTACGACATCACATTCGAGAATGTGCAGGCTGGGGAGCGCACTTCACATCTGTTTCGGTTGGCCAATTTTCATAATGCACTGGTATTGGGGACGGGCGATTTGAGCGAGCTTGCGCTGGGGTGGGCGACCTACGGAGTGGGGGACCAAATGTCGCATTATAACGTGAATGTGTCGGTGCCGAAAACTTTGATCCAATATCTGATCCGATGGGTGGCGGCGCATCATCAATTCGACGTTGAGACGAGCGAAATCCTAAAGTCGATTGTGGAGACGGAGATCAGCCCTGAATTGGTTCCGCACAGTTCGGGAAACAATGACATTCCCGCGCAGAAGACAGCGGATTTTATCGGGCCGTACGAATTGCAGGATTTCAACCTTTACTACATTTCGCGCTTTGGATTGAAGCCGAGCAAGGTGGCGTTCCTGGCTGCCGCGGCATGGGGGAATGTGGAGCGGGGGAGTTGGCCGGATTTTTTGCCAGTGGACAAACGCGTTGCGTATGACCTGTCAACCATCAGAAAGTGGTTGAAGGTGTTTCTCTACCGGTTTTTCAAGACGAGCCAGTTCAAGCGTTCGGCTCTTCCCAACGGGCCCAAGGTCGGTTCCGGTGGATCGCTTTCGCCTCGAGGAGATTGGCGCGCTCCGTCAGATGCGGAGGCGGAAGTCTGGCTGCGTGAGTTGGAGGAAAACGTTCCGGACCGGAAGTGAACCGGTCCGGCATAAAGGAAACCGAAAGCTTAATTCATCTCAATTCCAATGCGCGGCGGCTTGCCGTGGCGCAATGTTTTGAGATGGGAGAATCCGACCAGCTTCCGTTGTTGCTCATCCCAAAGGCGGAATGAAATCGATTTGATGCTGCCGAGCAGGGTTACAGGCTTGACCGTTTGGAAAAGCGGGTGAGCAAGGTGGCAACGTTCCAGATTGTAATTCGGGATTCGGGAGCTGAGATGGTGCAAATGATGATACCCGATATTGCCGGAGAACCACTGAAATACACGGGGCAATTTGTAAAAGGAACTTCCCTTGAGCGCGGCCGCGGTGTAGTCCCATTCCTCCTGGTGCTCCCAGTAAACACCTTCGAACTGATGTTGCACGTAGAAGAGCCAAACGCCTGACGAACCGGCTACCGCGAGCACTCCGACTTGAACAATCAAATAGGCTTTCCAGCCAAAGGTGAAGCAGAGGGCTGTGGCCATTCCAAAAATAGCGAGGTTCATCCAATAAACAGAATGGCGTTCGCGCTTGTTGGCTTTTTCCGATGGAAATCGATGGCGGATGGTAAAGAGGTAAAGTGGCGCGAGGGCGAATAAGATGAGCGGGTTGCGCGCCAGGCGATAAGCAAAACGTTTCCAGCGGGAGGATTCGAGATATTCCTGAACCGTCATCGTCCAGATATCACCAGTGCCGCGGCGGTCCAAATCCCCAGCGCTGGCGTGGTGGATGGAATGTTCCCAGCGCCAATGATAATAAGGCGTGAAGGTCAGGATACCGGAGATGAACCCCAGGATCTTATTCGCGCGCTCGGACTTGAAAAAGGAGCCGTGGCCGCAATCGTGAAAAATGATAAAAATCCGTACCAGGAATCCCCCTGCCAAAAGAATGAGCGGAACAGTGAGCCACCAGGAAACCTGCACGCTCAAGTACATCAGGTACCATAGCGCCGCGTAAGGAACGAAAGTGTTCATCACCTGCCAAAGAGCCCGCCACAAGGATGGCTTCTGATATTCAGCGACTATCTCCTTCCAGACTGATACAGAGGGAGTTGCATCCGTTGTGTTTGATCCGATTTCCATGGTGGGCAGCAATATTGGTCTTATTTTTTTGGCGCGCGTTTTTTGCGCTTAGTTTTATTATCGGCGGAATCGTGTAAAGGACGAAAAAGAAATTATTTTGTTCAACCGAGGCGCCAAACAATGCGTGCCTTATCCAGGTCGTAAGGAGACATTTCCATCTTCACGCGATCGCCAGCGGTGATTCGCACCCAGCGCTTGCGCATTTTTCCTGAAATGGTAGCCAGGACCATATGTTTATTCGGCAGCTCCACGCGAAACATGGTGCCTGCGAGGACTGACTGGACGCGTCCTTCTACTTCTATGTGTTGTTCACTCATATTTTATTTCAACCGACTCAGGCGCAATTTTGGCAGCCTGCTTTCTTCAAAAGTTGGCGGGAATAATACCCTTCTGCTTCACCCGGCCTCTCCTGCGAGAGCTTGAGGATGCTTTTCCGTCAGGGTGATTCACTGGATTTTCTCCCGCTCCTTCACTTTACGTAAAGGCCAATCAACCCTTGCTGAAGGAAATAGCTCCGGAAACTCCCCGCCATCTTCTTGAGAAGGGTAGCACAATCGCCTGATTTGAGGAAAATCGCAAGCTGTTTGGGGAAATATCTTGGCGTGCAAAATTATGCTGGTTTGCGGTTGCAAGTGATTGGTCTGGAGGCGGGACGCCTCCGCACGCGGGTCTTCAGAGGCCGATGGGGACTTTGAAGAAGACGAGCCAGTCCGGGATGGAGGCGCCGAGTTGGACTTTTTCGTAGCGGATCCAATCGACGTTGCCCGCTTCGAAGAGGAAATTGCCTCCTTC
>JBQCGE010000534.1:0-2679 GCA_051955955.1 Verrucomicrobiota bacterium | reverse complement strand
GTGGTGCAGGATTCCATCGCGCCACAACTTCTGTCGCTCTCCAGCATGGATGGCACCACGATTGGGATTCGCTTTGATGAGCTCCTGGGTGCTGATACGGCATCGGATCCTTCCAAGTATTCTGTTTCGGGCGCGAGCGTGGATTCAGCGACTCTCGAAGTGGATGGCAAGAGTGTCACGCTCGGAATTTCCGGCCTCGTAGGGACGAACTTTACGCTGACGGTAAACGGTGTGACGGACCTGGTGGGCAATTCCGCCAGCACGAATGCAAACGGAACTGTCATGGGGATCGTTCCTCAAGACATTGGAACGATGATCGATATCGGTGGGCGTGCAGTGAGCTTTGAACCGACCGGTGTGGATGTGTGGGCTCGCGGGCTGGATATCTGGGGTGTTGCCGACTCGGGCCACTTCGAGTGGAAGGAGCAGACCGGTGATTTTGATGTTCGTGTGCGGCTGCAAAGCTTCACTGCGCCTGCGCCCGACGCGAGCGCTGGCTTGATGGCGCGCGAAGATTTGAGCGAAGGGAGCCGCAACATCGGCATCGTCGTGTATGCAAACCAGAAAAACTGGACCGGGACACAACGGGCGGAAACAGATGGCGCATCGAGCGTCCTGCCGGGCAATTGGCGCATTAACTGGCCTGAAGGGGCAGCTTATCCAAACATCTGGGTGCGGCTGAAGCGCGTCGGCAACACCTTCACAACTTATGGCAGCACAAATGGAACGGTTTGGACGCAAATTGGCGACAGCGTGACCCCGGAAGTAGCCTATCCCGAAACCCTTCTGGTCTGCATGCGGACTTCGCCCGTGGAAGTCGAAGTGCCAGGATCGACCGCGTTTGCCCAATACCGTGATTTTGGCCGATTTGTGCTGAACAATGTCAGCATTAACATCACGCAACAACCCACGAATTTTACCGCGTTGGAAAATCGCTCTGCCACATTTTCGGTGGATGCAGTGGCTGTCGGGACTGATTCCAGCAACCTGAGCTTCCAATGGCAGCGTGACGGGGTCGACATTCCGGGAGCTACCGGAAAGACCTACACCATTCAGAGCACGAGCAGCGCGGATGCCGGAGCAAAATTCCGGGTTAAGGTCAGCCTCCCGGGCGACGTGAGTGCGTTCAGCAACGAAGCGGTGCTCACCGTGACGGAAGACACCACCGCACCGGCGATACTCACGGCTGGCGGGATGAATAATGGTGTCGTGGCAATTCAGTTCGATGAAGCGCTTGATTCAACCACGGCGAACGACGCGAGCCACTATACGATTACTGGATCTGACGTGTTCAGCGCAGCTTTACAGCCGGATGCAAAGACTGTTGTGCTGACGTTGAGCGCGCTGAGTGGAACCTCCTTCCAGGTGAATGTTGCGGGAGTTACCGACTTGGCAGGGAATGCAATCACTGGCAGCGCCACCGGCCAGGTCTCTCCGTTCCAATTCACGGATATTGGCACTGTGCCTGAGCCAAGCAGCGGTTTCACTACCGGGCCGGGCTCATTCGATGTCGCCTCACGGGGCATTGATATCTGGGGCACTGCGGATTCCGGTAACTTTATCTCGGAAGAACGCACAGGAGATTTCGACGTGCGGGTCAGATTGCAGAGCTTCCAGGCGGCTGCGGTTTCGGCGAATGCCGGCCTGATGGCCCGTGAGGATCTGGGCGAAGGAAGCCGGAATGTCTCGATTGTGACCTATGCGAACCAGGCGCTCTGGGTTTCGACAGAACGCCCTGAAGCGGATGGCCCAAGCGTCGTCACCGCAGGCGACTGGGATGTGGCATGGCCCGCGGGCGCGGCGTATCCGAACATCTGGCTCCGCCTGAAACGGGATGGGAACACATTCACAATGTATGGCGGGACGAACGGCGTGGATTGGGTGCAAGTGGGAGACAGCGTAACCCCGAGCACTCCCTACCCCGCAACGATCCTGGTCGGCATGCGGACCACGCCCGTGGAAGTTCAAGTCCCTGGTTCGACCGGTTACGCGCAATATCGTGATTACGGCGACTTCGTGCAGACTGTTGTGCCGGAAATCTCCATCACCAAAACCACCAATCAAATCACATTGTCCTGGCCTGCGGCTGGAGCGGATGGTTTCAAGCTCGAGACGACCACAGCGCTGGGCGGAACATGGAGCGAAGCAACGACTTCAACCACGACCGAGGGTGGAATGATCAACGCGACCCTGCCGATTGAAGCTGCCGGAGCCCGGTTCTTCCGGTTAACGCGCTAAACGAAAATTAGAGTTACATGTTTCTGAATCGTCCAAATCAAAAGAGAAAAGGGTTCACGCTGATTGAACTGCTGGTAGTGATTGCGATCATCGCAATTCTTGCCGGAATGCTCCTGCCCGCGCTCAGCCGCGCGAAGCAGAAAGGCCAGACAACCAAGTGCATGAACAACCTGAAGCAGATCGGACTCGGCTTCATCATGTATGCGGATGACAATAACGATTCGTTTCCGCAACATTTTGGCTGGCTGGGGTATGGTGGGCGAAAAGGAACATTCAAAGGGCAGCCGGAATCACTTCTGTTTGCCCTCGGTGTAACGCAGGAGGAAGAGACGCGTCCCCTGAACAAGTATGTGCAAAATCTCGACGTATTTGGGTGTCCCTCGGACAAGGGGGACTCCCTATACGGCGCCAAAAACAATTTCAAGGATTACGGCAACAGTT
>JBQCGE010000533.1:0-5700 GCA_051955955.1 Verrucomicrobiota bacterium | reverse complement strand
GGTAACTGCGCATGGCACGCGCCACGAAATTCAATGTGACCTGATTAGGTGTGGAGAGAGTTGAGCCGAGGCGAAGGCTGTCTGTTGCGTCAGCGGGATCGGTCCCGGCTAAATATTCCGCAAAATTGATGAATCCATCGCCATCCAAATCGGCAGCGGCGTCGTTGATTTTTGGGTTTAGGCCATGAGCAATTTCCCAATTATCGAGCATGCCGTCCTGATACGAATCAATCGCTCCAAGGTCAGCATTGATATGCAGGGTGTTTGTTGCCACCGGCTGGTTTTGAAAGTCGAGCGCGATCAGTTGCAGAGTGTTCAAGCCGTTTGTGAGCGTGAGTGTTGCGGACCAATTGGAAATGCTTTGCCATTTAATTCCAGAGCTTGCAACGCCGCGGAGGTCCAACTGTTTGTAAGTAAAAGGCGCTGTTCCTTCGAGCAAAACGGAAAGCGTATTGGTGATAAAATCCTGGCCGTTATTGCTGGTGATTTTGAACGGAACGAGTCCGGGCAGTTGAGTGCGCGCCGCGGTTGCGCGCTGACTGATGTAAGTAAGGACGCCGCCATAATTCTGTTGTACCAGGCTGCCGTAGTGAGTCGTCCATCGGGACATATAGCTGCTATTGAAACTTCGCTTGATGATGTCATCAATGTGGCCCAGGTAGAGACGTCGGAATGCGGGAAAGGAGTTGATTAAAGTCCCAACATTGGAACCGACGTCGATGGAATCAGAGGGTGAACGACTCCATGCGAAATCCATATCCCACGGCAAGGTGATCGCTTTTGCGCCGGGTGCGACATAAAAAAGCTGATTGTGCGGATAGCCGAAGCCGTAAGTGTCCACATCCCCGCTGAGCGCCTTGGCGGCAAACACGCGAGTCCATTGATTCACGTCGAGCAGTCGATTTGCGGCTTCTTCCATGGCCGGTTCGGAAAGGCTGAACAATTTCGCGACCTCCATGATTTGGCGGTAATCACTTCGCCAGGATTTATTCTCCGCAAGCAAGTACCAGCGGTAGTCTTCCGGATTGTTCCCCATGTCATGCAAATCCTGACCAGTCACATCGTCTGGTTGGGGCAATTTGGGACTTTGCGGATCACCCGTCACGGTGGTTGTCGGGTAGTAGACGAGTTCGATTTTGAATTGAGAACCGTCTTCTGGCAGAGCGGTGCCGTCTATAAATTGTGAGCCATACTTGGCCATGAGCAGCATTGCCGGGCCGGAGTAAGTGGAATCGGGCGCAATCAAGTTTGCCAGGTCATTGTACATATCGGGAAGACCGCCGGCCTGGTTGATGATATGACGCATGACGATTTCATCCTGGCGGCCCCCGCGCCCGGACCAACCGCCTGACCGGTCAAAAGTGATGGTGTCGTGAACACCGCGAAAAAGATGATCGCATGGAAAACTCAGTGTATAGCCAACACGATTTACTTCTGAGCGTCCGCGCTCGCTGGATTGAAGGTGAAGGCTGCAATTGTAGAAGACTTCCGATTCATCGTAGATGAGTGTGGCGAAATTACCGCCGTTGCTCATCACGTTTGTGGGGCTGTGCATGGCAGAGGCTTCGGCAGGCAGCATGATGAGGCGGAAATTATGGGTTTTCGTCGAGAGTCGTTGGTTGTCATTCACGCGATAAAGGGCACGGCTTTGAGCGCCTGTGGCCGGGTAAGCGGTGGTCGCTCCATTCGCACTGCGTGCCTCGACATAAAATTGCACCACGGTCCCAAGGGGCTTCGCTGAAATTGACGCAGTAAACCGATTATTGCTTCGGAGCATTTCGCTGGAGACCCAATTTGTTCCGTTCACGCCGCTCCAGAGCGTGCAGGCGGTGATTTCATCGGGATTGGGTGACTCGATCGCAATGAGCACGGGCTCGCTTGGCTTGGGGACGACCGGAAAATGAGACAAGGATGTGAGCTGCGGCCCTGTGTTGGGATTGAAAGTAGAATTTTGACGCCCGGGAGTTTCGACGAGAGCGGGTGTATCCAGCAACGTGGTTTTTGCAACGCGGTTAAAATAGAGACGTGTGTTTAACTTTGGGCAGCCAGTGATGTATTTGGCCCGAAATGAAATCTGATAGGTCTTGCCGTTTGTAATCGGTGTGTTGTTGAGGAAAGTCGTTTCAACATGGTTGTGCATGTGTTCGGTAGGGCCATCTGCAATCAACCGGAGCACCTTGTTTCCGACCTGGTTCGGATCGTCAATAATCGTGGCGTTCCGATGCGTGCCGAGAAAGCGCCAGGAAACTGCACCCCGCTCAAAATCTCCATTCTGCAAAAGCTCCTTGTGTGCGCCTGAGGGATCTTCAACCACGCTGAAATCATCGAGCAGAACTTCCCCGGCATCGAGCAAACCAAAAACGAACTCGTGCCATAAAGTTGGGCCGGAATCGGACTCGGCCACCGCGCTGTAAGAATAAGTTTTCCATTCACCGGTACTGATGCTGGCGGCCCATGCGGCGGGATCGGTGCGTTCAGAAAAAGGGTTGATTCGTTCGAGAGTGGAGCCCTGACCATCGGGAGATTCGGGCCAGGGGCGGGAGTCCGAATACGTTACTGAATCGACGAGATTACCGAATTGATCCTTCAGCTTCACTGAACCTGAGCCGCGCGAGAGCTTGCCTGTGAAAGGGATGGAGTCCAGATCGGGATAATCTGCTTTAAATTCCGCAGGTGAGGCGGCGAGGATTAAAAAGCCTCCTGGCGCTATCGAAGTGCCAGGCGCAAAGGCGAGTGAAGGGCCGCCTGCAATGGTCCAGCCGGTAAGGTCGATCGTGTTTGTGCCGCGATTGTAGAGTTCGACCCATTGATTGGTGCTTTCAGCATATTCCGTTGGGGGAGCGATCATGACCTGGGCGATTAATTTGCATCCAAAAACAACGTCGCTGCTTTGCAAGCTTGTTTGATGAACTTCAACGGCAAGCAAATTCTGACCCGGGAGCAAATAAGCCGAAGGAATTGAGATCAAGGTGGAGCGGGTGGCGTCGGGAATTCCGGAACTCGCGAAGGTGGAATAATCAACCGGGCCTTCGGGCATATTGAACCGATATACCTCATGGCCATTCAAGTAAAAGACTGCACCATCATCAATGATGTGTTCCAGGGCCAGCTGAACTCCGTTCGTTGAGCCATTAAATGTAAATTGGGTGCGAAAAAAATAAGCGCTTGCACCGAGTTGGAGGGGAGTTGTTTTCGGTTCCGGCATGGGGCTGGTTTCATTGTAAAATAGAGCGGCCCCGGATTGCCATGTCGCATCATCAAAGGAGGGTTGCATCCAATCAGACTGGAGTGGCTGGGGATCCTGCCGAAAGCGCCAGGAGGCCTGATAAGTGACGAGGTCGGTGGCTTCGAACTGAGCTGGTCGGGCTTCAATAGGCCGGGGGTGGTACATCAGCTCATTGATGACGAGGTTTGTTTCGAGATGAAATAAATTGGGAGCGGCTTTGGTGGATTGACCTGGAACGTACCACGACCCGTTCCGAGTCCAGTTGCGGGCGCGAGCGGTCTTCTTTACCTCGACAAAATCAAGCAATTCACCTGTGGAATTCGCGAGCAGTAATCGATCCCCCTTTGCGGGCCTGAACTGGAGCTGAAATTGGTCGAGAGCGAGAAATTCGCCGGGCCCGAGGGTGACGTCCAGGTCAGTAAATTCGTATGTCCAATTGACGTCGCCGACCACAGTCAGCGTAAAGCCGGTGAGCGGAATGGAATTCGAGGAAAGATTCAAAAGTTCGGCCCAGAACGTTGCAGCGCCAGAGTCCGTGATCTCGTTGATGACGAGAGCGGGAGAAGGAGCCTGGCCAGGAAAATTGATGGTTCCAGGGGTTCCGCCCTTCTGCAGGCTGGTGCGCCAGTTCTCGGCAGGTTCACTGGCAAGGTTAACCGCGGCTTTTGAAAGCGAGTAGCCGGTGCCATCAGCCCCCGCAGGCCATGGATCTTCATCCTCATATTCCAGTTCATCGATGATCCGCTGGTTTAAGTTGCGGAGGCGGATGCGTTCGCCGGAGTTTGCGAGGTTTTTTGTGAAAGGTCCAAAGACATTGGTGATTTGATAGCGGTTTTTCAGCGTTTCGGGGTTGCTGGCGACGACCAGATATTTACCGCCTTCAAGGATGGTGCCGTCCGGAAAGGTGTAGTCGATCCCGTCGATGGACCAATGGGATAAATCAACATCGACCGACATTTGGTTATAAAGTTCGACCCATTCGTTGGTATCGGTCCCCTCCGCGTGATACATGACTTCATTGAATACGACGACCGAATCGTAAGCGCGGCCGGTGAGGGTAAAACAGAGCAGCAGAAAGATATGGATGTACCAACGGGAAATCACGTGAGGGATATACCGCCGAATGAACGCCAGTTCAAACCATTAGAAAGTAAGCATTGCCAGTGCTTCGTTCCATTGCATTGCATCGTACGCTGCATTAGTCTGGCCAGCCATGAATATTATCCGTCACGCGGATGCGGATTATCGAAAGAAAATTGAGGGACTGGCAGGACAATCGAGCCTGTTTGATCCGATCATTGAGGAACGAACGCGAGCCATCCTTGAACAAGTCAGGAATAGCGGTGAACGCGCGTTGATTGAGCTGACGCAGCGGTTTGATGGAGCGACGTTGGAGCCTGCGGACATTCCGGTGACCACTTCGGAAAAGTTCAACGCATCGCTCACGGCAGATGAGCCATTGCGAAAAGCAGTGGCGGCAGCGCACAAGAACATCGCATTTTTCAGCAAAAAATCGCTGAGGAAAAATTGGAGCGCGAGGAATTACCAGGGAGGGCAGGTCGGTGAAAAATTCGATCCGTTCCAGCGTGTTGGGGTTTACATTCCAGGGGGCACAGCTCCGCTCGTTTCGACTGCACTGATGACAGTGACTCTCGCGAAAACGGCAGGATGCCAGGAGATCGTTGTGTGCACGCCTTGCAACAAAGAAGGCAAAATCAACCCGGCATTGCTCTATGCGGTGAACCTCGCGGGGGCGACTGAAATATACCGATTGGGCGGAGCGCAAGCGATCGCGGCGATGGCTTACGGAAGCGGCGGTATTCGGAAAGTGCAGAAAATTTTTGGGCCGGGCAACGCGTACGTGGTGGCAGCGAAACGATTGCTGTTTGGACATGTGGCGGTGGATCTTTTGCCAGGTCCGAGCGAGGTGCTCGTATTGGGAGATGATTCGGCAAATCCGGCATTTGTGGCGGCTGATCTGCTGGCTCAGGCGGAACATGGGTCCGGTCATGAGCGGGTGTGGCTGATCACGACTTCGGGCAAGCTGGTCAAGGCAGTGGAAAAGGAAATCGAACGCCAACTGCCGAAGCTTGCGCGCCGTGAATTTATTGAACGTGCGTTAACTCAAAATGGTTGGCTGATCCAGGTGAAAAACATGGAGGAAGCAGTGCAACTGGTGAACCAACTTGCGCCGGAACATCTTGAAATCATGACGAAGCGGCCTGGGGAAATTCTACCGAGGATTTACACGGCGGGTGCAATTTTCCTGGGAGCCCTCTCGCCGACGGTGCTGGGTGATTACGTGGCGGGCCCAAGCCATACACTTCCCACTGGCGGGGCGGGCGCGTCGTTCCCGGGGTTGACCGTGGATCAATTTCAAAGACGTACCAGCGTGGTTGAATACAACGCGCAGGCGTTGAAGCGCTCAATCCCGGTTGTGGAGAAATTTGCGGAACTTGAAGGGTTGGATGCGC